>QIAS01000272.1 GCA_003225615.1 Acidobacteriota bacterium
CTTCAAAGAGCTGAAGGTAATCGCCTCCATGCAGCCCAACCATCTGCTCACTGACATGCACTGGGCGCAACAACGCCTTGGCCCGAAGCGCGCGGAGCATTCTTATGCCTGGGCCGACTTTCTGAGGAAGGGTGTCACATTGGCGTTTGGCACCGATTATCCCGTTGAGCCGATCACCCCTTTCCGTGGCCTGTATGCGGCAGTGACGCGAAAAGATATCGCCTTCAAGTCCGATTACTTCCCTCTTGAAAAACTCACGATCGACCAGGCAATCGCGGCCTACACCACCGGCTCGGCGTTCGCCGAATTTGCCGAAAAAGAAAAAGGGCTGATTGCGCCGGGAATGCTGGCCGACCTCGTGGTACTCGATCGCGATATAACCGCCGTTTCACCGCAAAAAATTCTTGAGACCAAAGTCCTGCGCACGATGGTAGGCGGGAAAACTGTCTACGAGGTGAAGTGACACCATCTGCTACTCTAGATTTTCGTGTCTCGCTCGCTTAAAGCCCACATCCTGCTCGTGCTGATCACCCTGATTTGGGGTTTAACCTTCGTCGTCATCAAAAATGCTCTTGCAGATGTTTCGCCGCTATTCTTCAACTCCATCCGCATGACCCTGGCAGCCATCACTCTCACCGCCGTTTTTCATCGCGACCTCAGCAAGCTGACCAAAGGTTCGTTGCTATATGGCGTCGTCATCGGTGCCCTACTCTGGCTCGGTAATGAACTCCAGACCGTCGGGCTCAAATACACCACGCCTTCGAAATCAGCGTTCCTGACTGGCCTGTCCGTCGTGCTGGTGCCGGTTTTTCTGGCGTTGTTCTGGAAACGTAAGATCTCCCCCTGGAGTGCCGGCGGTGTCGCCTTGGCTTTTGCCGGACTTTACCTGCTCACCATTCCGGGTGGCGCCTCAGGTCTCAATTTCCGCAGCATGAACCATGGCGACCTGCTCACGCTGGTCGCTGCCATCGTCTTCGGTTTTCACATCATTTACATGGGACACGCCACGCAGGCCAATAGTTGGCGACAGATCGCAGTAATCCAAACCGCCGTCGCGGCACTCCTCATGATCTTCGCAGTCCCGGTGGCAGAAAAAGTTTGGGTGATTTGGTCGGGACGGGTTGTAGCTGGCATCTTTCTTACCGGATTCTTAAGCCTGGCACTGGCATTCTCAGTCCAGGCATGGGCCCAGCAATTCACTCCCGCCACGCACACAGCTTTAATTTTCTCCCTTGAGCCGGTCTTCGCTTCCATGACATCGTTCTTTTTCCTGGGAGAGAGGCTGGGGACACGCTCCGCATTCGGCGGCCTCTTGATCCTCGCCGGTGTGCTTATCTCAGAGGAAAAGGGCGCCACCGAAACAATAGCTGTTGCACCGGACCATGCCGCTGTCCCCCAGAATCCCGGGGAACAGCAAGTAAATCGAGACGTCGCTCAAAATCGGTAACGTTTTCACAGGTTTCTGCGTCTAACCATAGTAAGTTCCCATTTTTGGTAGGCCGGCCTGCCTTAAGGCGAACAGGTATAATCGAGTTTCGCATTCTCTCGGAGGAAGTTAACTATGGATTCGCGCGCAAGCGCCTTCTGGGTGCGTCTCAAGGCGAATCGTCTCGCCTACACCCTCACAATTCTGGCCACGCTGACAGTGGGCATCCTAATCGGCACCGTCGTTTCTTCAGGTGTTAAGGGCAAGGAGGGGCAATCGGTTAAGTCCAGCGACGCGACGCCTCTCACCGTACCTGCGCCGCAGCAACTGTCCAACGCCTTTTCCCAGATTGCCAAGCAACTGGAACCCAGCGTGGTGAACATCAGCACCGAGTCAACTATTAAGAACCCGCATCGCCGCCGCGCCCGTCCCGGTCAAGGGCAAGGCCCCGGCGATGAAGATAATCCGTTTGAAGATTTCTTTGACAAGTTTTTCGGAGGTCAAGGCGGGCCTGGTAGCGATGGCGGCAGCATCCGCGAGCGTTCCCTGGGATCCGGCGTGATCGTTGATCCCAAGGGCTACATTGTGACTAACCGTCACGTCGTCGAGAAAGCAGACCGCATCCGCGTCCGCTTCCAGGATGATCCGCCCGGTGTTCAGCACGAGGCCAAAGTTATCGGTACCGACCAGGAGACCGATCTGGCGGTGATCAAAGTTGAAGGCGGTAAGGCGTTACCCGCCGCCAAATTGGGCAATTCCGACAGCATGCAGATTGGCGACTGGGTACTGGCATTCGGCAGTCCGTTTGGCCAGAGCGGAACTGTCACTGCAGGCATCGTCTCCTACAAAGGCCGCAACATAGTTCCGAATCGCCAGTTCCAATCCTTTATTCAGACCGACGCCGCGATCAATCCCGGCAACTCCGGTGGTCCGCTCGTCGACATGCAGGGACAGGTCATCGGCATTAACACCGCAATTCTCACCGACACCAATGCCTACGCGGGAGTGGGATTCGCCCTGCCGTCCAATACCGTCGTGCAGGTTTACAACCAGCTGATTGGGCCGGAACACCGGGTCTCCCGCGGGTCCATCGGGGTAACTTTCGGAGCCCAGCAGAATCCCGCGATCGCCCGAGTCTATGGCGTAAGCGGCGGCGTGACGATCCAGGACGTGGTCGCCGGCAGTCCGGCCGATCAGGCCGGCTTGAAAGTGGGTGACACAATCACCGCCGTCGATGGCAAGGAAGTAAAGACCGGCGATGATCTGGTCTCCGACATTGCCAGTCGCAAGCCCGGCAGCAAAGCAAAACTGAGCTTTGTGCGCAACGGCAAGAAAGAGGAAACCACCGTAACCATTGCCGATCGGCAGAAGCTATTCGCTACACGCCTGGGCGAGGATGAGGAAGGGAACGATCAGGAAGAACCCAAGCCCAGCAAGTTCGGCCTGACCGTCCGACCTCTAACGCCGGAGATAGCCGATCGCCTCGACGTGCCCGCCGGTAAAGGCATCATCGTGCAGGACGTGAAGCCCGGTTCCTTTGCCGAAGACGTTAAGCAGCCGGTCAACAGCCTGGAGGATTTCAACCGTATTGAAGCAAGCATGAAGAGCGGTCAGGATGTTGTTTTCCTGGTACGTCCGAGGGGCGCTAGCCGCCAGGACGGTACTATCTTCCTGGCCGGTACACTTCCGTAACGTAGGATTGACCCAACGACCACTTGGCACTCTACCCGCAATAAGGGATTATGGAGTGCCGGCCCGTTGGGTTGTTATTTTGGCTTCGTGATTGGGGTTAGGTGCGGCATTATTTCTGAAGCGACGCGACTTACCGCGTCGCAAGCCTGAGGCAAATGCTTTGAATTCAGTGCGCTCATTTTCGAGAAACTTGTTTGGCGCTGCCTGCGCTCTGTTCTTGATCTGCGCGATGGCCGCAGGCCAGACCGGCGATAGTTCGCCTTCCAGCGCCAAGTCGAAGACTACCGCAAAGAAATCAACCAGCTCTCAGAAGCCAAAGTCCAGCACTCACAAACGCAAGAGAACACGCAAGGCCAGTTGGCGCCGCGGCCAGCAGAAGGCTGATCCCCAGCGCGCCCGCGAGATTCAGGAAGCACTAATCCGGGAGCACTATCTTAAAGGAGTGCCTTCCGGCCGCTGGGATGACGCTACGCAAACCGCGATGCAGCGCTACCAGGCCGCGAATGGCTGGCAGACGAAGACGGTTCCCGATTCTCGCGCCCTCATCAAACTCGGCCTTGGCCCCAGTCACGACCACCTGCTTAATCCCGAAAGCGCCATGACCACCGCACCCCAGCCTCGTACCGCCAATAGCGCCCCTACTGATTCTTCACATAGCCCTGCGCAACAGAAATAGGCGGCTCTCGGCTTCCGGACCACAACTTGAGGGACCATTTCCGACCGGGTTTCAAACATTGACGATTCCGAGCGAGAAATCGCCCACAGCCTTGCAACTTGAAACCGGTAGCCGGGTGCCGGAAGCCGGTTCCCCCTACTTCCCCACTGGCTTGGGAAAGTAAGGCAAAGGCTCCCCATTAATCACCGCCCGCGGATTATCTTGCACCAAAGCCTGCGCGATTTCCCGTCCGCAGATTTCCGCCGCCGCATTCCGTCCCTCGGAAAGATTCGGAATGCGATGGTTCGCGTCATGCGCGTCGCTGGCCAGCACGTGCACCGCCCCACGCTCTAGCAGCCATTTGGCCATAGACTGCGCCTTCTCACCCCAGTCGCCGGTCAGCGCCCACGCCGTAACTTGGATGCCGCATCCTTGCCCCACCCACTCCAGCACGCGCTGTGGAGTGCGTTGCAGGATCGGATTGCGCTCCGGATGCGTGATCAGCGGCGTGATGCCTTTGTCTCCCAGCTTCAGAAAGCAATCCGTAATCTGGGCCGGCACGCTGTAATTGCTCAACTCCACCAGCAGGTAGTTCGATCCCTGAATGGTATAGCGCGCGGGATGAGCCAGCACGGCTTGCAGATTGTCATACGAGAGATGGAAGTCGCATCCCAGGCTCAGTTTGGGCGAGCCTCCCACCAGCTCACGAAGCCGAACCAGCGTTCTGACCAGGGATTCACGATCGTAGTGATAGCGATCGTTAGCGTGAGGAGTCGCCACGATATGAGTGATCCCGTCGGCCGCAGCCAATCGGCACATCTCGCGTGAGACGTCCCACGACTTAGGTCCGTCATCCACCTCGGGCAGAATGTGACAATGAATGTCGATCACGTTGCTTAACCGTAGCAAAGCAGTCCGCGTGATTCAAACACATTCGCTCGTTCCGGCGCGGCTTTGAATGCATCGAGCAGCCACCCACGTCAATTACGGAAGTAGCAGCCGCGTGCGGTCCCTCAGCTCGCCCTTTACAAGGACAGTCGGCGGCCTCACGTTCAGTAATACAGATCGGGCGGGCCTTTGTACTCCTGGAGGGCGTTGCCCCCGTCAATGATGATCACCTGGCCGGTTATATAGGACGCGGATTCGGACGCGAGAAACGCGATAGCAGCAGCCACTTCCTCAGGGCGACCGGGACGGCCGACGGGAGTATTTCTACCAGCGATGATTTCCGGGCCGGTGGAGGACGCGGTTTCGATCCAGCCCGGAGCGACCGCATTCACAGTAATGCCCTTCCGGGCAAGCTCGAGCGCGAGACTGCGAGTCAGCCCTACTATGCCGGCCTTAGCCGCACTGTATGCGCTTTCCCGAGGGTTGCTGACGATTGGGCCGGTGACAGAAGAAACGTTCACGATACGCCCATAGTTCGCTTTCAGCATGAAAGGCAGAACGGCTTTGGTGACGTTGAAAGTCGTCTTGAGGTTGATGGCGATGCCGTAATCCCAGTCCTTTTCGGGAAGTTCGGCCAAAGGTAAAGAGGTGGTCTCGCCAGGGCTGCCGACCTGAGTCATTCCGGCGTTGTTGACGAGGATGTCCAGACGACCGTACCGGGCGAAGACTTCATGAACCAGCGCGTGAGTGCGCGCGTGATCCCGCAGGTCTGCGGAGAGCGCAAAAACGTCGGCGCCATCTGCGGCCAGTTCGCGGGCGCGCTCTTCGATTCTTTCGGTTGTGGAAGTGATTGCGATTTTCGACCCTTGTTGTGCAAGCAAACGAGCAGTTGCGAAGCCTATCCCCTGCGGGCTACCCGCACCAGTGATGAGTCCCACTTTTCCGGAAAAGTTCATCTTCTTGATTTCACCACTTTATATTCGATTATTGGCATGGGGAATGGCCTAAATTATGTGTGATCCCGTTGGCCGCCAATCGTCTCATCTCCTGCCAGACGACGACCCTTGCCTCGTGACACCAGTCACTGCGCATCGACCAAAACTTCGTTATTTGTAAGACGTAAGAACTGCGAGGGGTGTGCCATGTATGACAGCCTATTCTTCGCTACTTTCGATCCGGTCTATATCAACGCGCCGGACATCTGCGACGTCTGCATCAAGCAGCCACCGATGTTTAATTACGAGTACTGCATCGAAGAACCGGGTGGTCAGAGGCAGTACATAAAGGGCTTCTGCTGCGCCGCCTGCGCCGAGGGTCTGCTCAAGAAATTGAAAACCAGAGAGGCCTCTGAATGGGCGCACGAGGAGGCCGA
>QIAS01000383.1 GCA_003225615.1 Acidobacteriota bacterium
CTGTTCGTCAGTGGCGCCCGCGATCAGTACGGTCCGCGCGCGAAACTTGAGCAACTTGTAAATTCTTTGCCCGAACCGAAAAAGTTAGTGCTCATCGAAGGAGCTGACCACTTTTTCGCTGGCCGCCTTCGTGAACTGCGCGAGGCGATCGAAAAGTGGGCGAAGGAAACTGTCGCGATCTAGTTTTATCTGAAGGTCACGCAGAGTTCGACAACTGCGCTCAAATCCGCGGTACACCGACATGCTGCACCAGATCTGCTTCTCTTAGGCTTGCTGACTACTCCTCACTTCTATAATCCTCTCCATGGCCCAACTGCCCCCAACCGTCCAGGCTCGCGAGATGCGAGACCGAGCCCGGCAGATCTTCCAGCACGCGCTTGAAAGCGCCACCATCGACAAAGCTTTCCAGCGCCATGTTCATTGCGAACGCGGTGTATTGCGAATCTGCGAAGATCTCTACGACCTTCATTCCTACACACGAGTCTTCGTGGTCTCCATCGGCAAGGCAGGACACTCTATGGTCAAGGCTCTGGCAGCGCAGGTGGGCGATTCGCTGGAGGGCATTATCGCCACGCCGCACGAGCCGGAGTCACAGGAGCGCGGCTTTCGTTACTTTCGCGGCGGACATCCCACGCCCAACTCGGAATCGATTCGGGCCGCCGAGGCGATCCTCAAGTCTGTGGCCGCTCAGAACGCGTCGTCTCTCGTGCTGTTTCTGATCAGCGGTGGGGGTTCGGCGGTCGCAGAGAAGCCCATCGACAATGAGATTTCTTTGCCGGACCTGGTGGCTACCTATCAGACGCTGGTGCTTTTCGGTGCGCCGATAGCCGAGATCAATGCCATCCGCAAACATCTTTCGGCCATCAAGGGAGGCCGTCTGGCGAGAGCGGCCTATCCGGCGCAACAGGTCTCCCTGCTTGTCTCCGACGTGCCCGACAATACGCCGGACGCGCTCGCCTCGGGTCCGACCATGACGGACTCCACGACGGTCCAAAATTGTTATGCCATCGCCGAAAAGTACGGATTGCTGAAGCAATTTCCCGCATCCGTCAGCGAACTTTTTCGCCGTCACGCTTTGGAAGAAACTCCCAAATCAGACGATCCCGCGTTCCAGCGTTCGCGCTGGTGGACGCTCCTGTCGAATCAGTCGGCGATAGAGGAAGCGGGAATCGCCTCTACCAGCCAGGGTTTCGCGGTAGAAGTCGACAATACTTGCGACGATTGGGAATACGCGCGTGCCGCCGATTACCTGCTCGCGCGCGTACGCGAGTTGCGCAAGAAAGTGTCACGAGTATGTCTGATCTCAGGGGGCGAGGTAACGGTAAAGGTGACGGACGGTGGGGTAGGTGGCCGCAACCTGCAATTCGCGCTGGCCTGCGCTGAGAAGATCGCCGGCGAGAACATCACCGTGCTGAGCTCGGGAACCGACGGCATTGATGGCAACAGCCCAGCCGCAGGCGCGGTAGCGGACGGAACTACGCTCGACCGAGCTAAAGCTAAAGGCCTTGACCCCCGCGCCGCGTTGGCTCGTTTTGATGCTTATCCCTTTTTCGACGCGCTTGGCGATGTCATCATCACCGGCCCGACCGGCAATAACTTGCGGGACCTGCGAATCCTGCTGGCCTGTTAAGGCCTGCTCGCAAAAAAGAGAGACTCGGCCAGTCGCGTCTTCACACGAAAGATCCATTTACGCGCAAAAAGCTGAAAGCTGACCGCTGACAGCTAAAACAACTGCGTCACTCCCTCTTCCAGAACGAGGACGCGGTCCTTGACACCCGCTTCCTCAACCTCTTTCTCCAGAAGTTGCAGAGGCTCATCGATTGGCTCGTGGGAAAGGCGAAACGTGCCGTAGTGCATAGGCACCATCCAGCGCGCGTTGAGGTCTAGAAAAGCGCGGGTAGCATCGGCGGGATTTGTATGCACATTGCGGAATTGTGGCGGGTTATAGGCGCCAATAGGCAGCAGCGCCAGTTCCGGCGCCAACCGCCGGCCAATTTCCCGGAAGCCGGCGAAATATGCGGTGTCACCTGCGTGGTAGAGGGAATGTTTTCCCGCCCGGAGCACATATCCGCCATACCCGCGGTGAGAATCCTTGATGATACGGGCACCCCAGTGTCGCGAGGGCACGTGGGTCACGGTAAGATTTCCGTGGCGCACGCTGTTCCACCAGTCCAACTCAATTACCTCACCAAACCCCAGGTCTGAGACCAGATCAAAAACATGATGGGGCACAATCACCGTAGGAGGCGTACCCCGTTTCCGGCGAGTTTGCTGCACGATGGCCCGCAACGAGCGCCGATGCAGGTGGTCAAAATGGGCGTGCGTTACCAGCACCAGGTCGATCGGGGGCAGGTCCTGTATGCGCAGACCGGGCTGGCGCAACCTCTTCAACACGAATAGCCAGCGCGCGAAGTTGGGATCAATCAGGACATTCTGGCCGCCAATCTGAACAAAGAAGCTGGCGTGCCCAATGAAGGTCACTCCCATGTCGCCATTGGTGACCAGAACAGGTTTGTGGATTTCGCCGGTACGTGGAGTGACTGCGGAATGCCGCACCAGTCGGCCAAATTGGCGGGCGCGGCGTCGCAGGGCAGGATTTTTGAGAGTTGCCTTTAACATCGGTACAGAGAACCCGGATCCGCGTGCCGATCCTGTCCTACTTCATGAGCTCCAAAACGCAGGCTGCTCGGTCGCGGCCCGCGGGGCATGATCTGTCAGTATCCCCGAAACGTAAGTTCATTCTAAATCAAAGTTGCTGAGATTGCTTGACCGTTGCTGCCGGGTCATATTTAATCCAAACTTTGAGGAGAATACACGTATGCGCGTTGCCTTTCTGGGTTTAGGAATCATGGGCCACTCCATGGCCGCCAATCTGGTCAAGGCTGGTCACGAGGTCACAGTGTGGAACCGAACACCCAAAGACTTGGAAGGTGCGCGCACCGCCGCTACGCCCGCGGAAGCGGCCAACGGCGCCGAAGTTGTGTGGATGTGCGTTTCGGATACCAATGCCGTGGAGCAAGTGCTGTTTGGGCCTCAGGGCGTGGAGAATTCCCTGTCTGAAGGGATGATCGTGGTTGACTCCAGCACAATCTCACCGTCCGCCACCCGCAAGTTTGCAGATCGGGTGAAAGCTCGCGGCGCCCAGTACGTTGACGCGCCGGTCACAGGATCAAAAATTGGAGCCGCCGACGCCACCCTCATTTTTATTGCCGGAGGCGACGAGGCGGTCTTGGAAACGCTTCAGCCGCTTTTCCAGGCCATGGGCAAACAGGTCTTTCGCATGGGCGAAACCAGCAAAGGACAAGCTGCCAAGCTGGCCATGAACCTGCAAATTGCGCTCATTTACGAAGGCTTCGCCGAAGCCCTTACGCTAGCCACCAAGCTGGGTGTCAGCACCGAAGCACTTCTTCCCCTGGTGCAGGCGTCGATGGTCCGCTCCGGCGTGGTGGACTACAAGGCCCCCTTCATCATGAAGCGCGATTTCTCACCCAATTTCCCGCTCCGCCTGATGCACAAAGACATTCGCCTCACCCTCGAAGCCGCAAAGGAAGCCCGGGTCAAGCTACCTGCCCTCGAAACCGTGGAAGAGATTTACGATCTCGCCACGGAAGAAGGTCAGCAGGACCTTGACTACGCTGCCACGCTGACTCTGCTGGAGAAGTGGGCGGGAGTCGAGGTGAAAGGCGCTTCCGCAGCGTAACGGCCTAAATCCCAACGAGCAGTCCTTCGTGCCCCTTAGTGCCCTTGGTGGTTATGTTCTTGCTTTTCACGCCACCACTCTCCAGTCCAAGTACCTTAGTCACCGCTATTACACAACTATTACAGTAGGCCGCCACGACTCCTGCTACCGTAACCCAAGAGTAATTTGTGGGGATGTCACAAATCAGGACACGGGAAAAACCAACCACCATGGACCTTCAAGACCTGCGGAAACGCCAGCCCGGCGACAACGACATTAACTGGATCACCGCCTCTTTCATGATTGCATTTCATATTGGCGCGGTAGCCGCCCTGTTCTTTTTCACCTGGAAGGCTCTTCTCGTGGCCGCCATCATGTGGTGGATCTCCGGCAGTCTGGGCATCGGCATGTGCTATCACCGGCTGCTCACGCACCGAGGCTACAGAACTCCCAAGTGGGTCGAGTATTTCCTTACCGTGTGCGCCACGCTGGCCCTCGAAGGCGGACCAATCTTCTGGGTAGCTACCCATCGCATTCATCATCAATTTTCTGATCAGGACGGCGATCCGCATTCTCCCCGCGACGGCAAATGGTGGGCCCACATGGGATGGATTCTGGTGGGCAAGTCCATGCATCACGACACCACCACGCTAGCCCGCTACGTCCCCGATCTGGCCAAGGATAAGTTCCACGTCTGGATCACCAAGTACCATTACGTTCCCATGATCGTGGCTGGAGTATTCCTACTTGCCATTGGCGGCCTGCCCTTCCTGTTCTGGGGAATTTTCCTGCGAACGGTAGTAGGCCTGCACGCCACCTGGATGGTGAACTCCATTACCCACATCTGGGGGTCCCGGCGTTTCGTCACGCGCGATCTCTCGACCAACAACTTCTGGGTCGCAATCCTGACCTTCGGCGAGGGCTGGCACAACAATCACCACGCCCATCCCACCTCTTCGCGGCACGGGCTAAAGTGGTACGAGATTGACCTGAACTGGTACGGCATTTGGGCGCTTAAGACGCTTGGCCTCGCCCGCAAGGTCTATCGTGTGAAGCTTTCCGAGCTCGAACAGCAGTCAAGTAAATTGCCCGCCCAGGCCCACGATCAGGAACCAGAGCGCGAGTTGGTTTCCGTATAGACTTCTAGACAAATCCGCTTGAACCCCGGCATCACTCCATGCCGTAAATTCTCGATAGTTGACCAGAGCAGCAGCGGCGAAAGCCCGCGCCTGTCCCTCCGGCGTTACAATTTCCCCAGGGCCCATGCGCATCACCAGTCGTCGCAACACGATTGTCTTCTTCCTCACGCTCGGCGTGTGCCTTGCCGGCCTTGCCGTTGCCGTGGGTTTCGGCTGGATCATTCTCAACTGGCGCGAAGGGGTGAAGGTCGTTCTAGGAATCATCTTCTTTGGCGCCATCGTCACCGGCATCATTCTCAACACAATTTTTCTCGTCCGCGAAGTTCGCCGCAACGAACAGCACGACAGCTTTATCAACGCCGTCACGCACGAACTGAAAACGCCGATCGCTTCCCTTCGCCTATATCTGCAGACCCTGCAAAGTCGCCAGGTGAATGATGATCAGCGCCGTGAGTTCTACCAGCTCATGCTGCTCGACACGGACCGTCTTCTTGGCACCGTGGAACAGGTCCTGAAAGCCGGCAAAGCCGGGATGAAACGCGCTGCGGCGCACCGCATCGAGGTGGAGTTCGGCAGCCTGGTGCGCGAATGTATTGATCTGGCGCGCACCCGCCATCACCTGCAGCCCGAGGCTGTGCGTTTCGAAGGAATCGTCGACGGCGTTGCCACCCGCGTTCTGGGGGATCCGGAAGAGCTGCGCACGGCGGTCTCCAACGTCCTCGATAATGCAATCAAGTACTCATACGGGGAAGTCAGCGTCTCGGTAGAGCTTCGCGCGCCCGATGAGGAGCATATTCTGCTGCGGGTTCGGGACCGCGGTGTGGGAATCCCGCCCGAGGAGTTGAAACAGATTTTCAAACGCTTCTACCGCGTGCCCAATCGGGCGCTCGCGCACGTGAAGGGCACCGGCCTGGGCTTATTTATTGTGCGCGCCATCGCCCGCAAGCACGGCGGCCATGCTTACGCGGAAAGTGACGGCGAGGGGCGTGGCACGACCATCACCATCGAGCTGCCCCGGAGCGTGGCATGAGTCGTGTCCTGGTTGTCGAAGATGAAGCGCACCTGGCCCAGGGATTGCGGTTTAACCTGGAAGCAGAAGGCCATTCCGTTGCTATTGCCGGCGACGGGGAATCCGCGCTCCAACGTCTGCTGATTAGTCACGAGGAATTTGACGCCATCGTGCTCGACGTAATGCTTCCCGGCAAAGATGGATTTGCTGTAGCTCGCGAGCTGCGAGACGCAAAAGTCTATCTACCCATTCTCATGCTGACCGCCCGCAGCCGTCCCGAAGATGTGCTCCAGGGGTTCGCTTCCGGCGCCGACGACTATCTTCCCAAGCCCTTTGAACTTGCCATCCTATTAGCGCGTTTACAGGGATTACTGCGGCGCAGCGATTGGCTGCGCAGTGCCCAGAGTGCCAATTTTCAACCCGCTGAGAAGGCCGATCCCGGCTCCGTCACCGACTACGGCGTATTCAGCTTCAGTGGGAAGACGATAAATTTC
Source organism: Acidobacteriota bacterium (assembly GCA_003225615.1). GTDB lineage: Bacteria > Acidobacteriota > Terriglobia > Terriglobales > Acidobacteriaceae > QIAS01. Next base: position 6,322 of record QIAS01000383.1, read on the forward strand.
GGGACCCTGCAATTACAGACTGACAACAACACCATCCGTCTCACGCTGATGGAGGCCGAACTCCTACGTCATCTAATCCGAAACAACGGCCGAGTCGTGGCCCGCAAGGCCATCCTCGAAGACGTCTGGGGCCTGCGGGAAGACACTGATACCCGCGCTATCGACAATTTTGTCGTTCGCCTGCGCCGCTATATCGAGAAGGACCCCGCCAAGCCCCGGCATTTGCTGACCGTCCGAGGCATAGGCTACCGCTTCATCGCAGAACCCGGCGACGGAGAAACGTCAATCTGAGGGGTTGAGTTCTGATAGCAGATCGCTAACAGCTGCTCTTCAGATCTGCTTAGCCGAAGCTCCGTCCGCCAGCTCCCGCAGCACCGTTAGCAGCCCCGCTGCCGCCTGCTGGTCAGACAACGAATCCAGAGCGACCGTAGCCGAGAAATGCGGGGAATCAGGATGGAAGCGCACGCTTAAAAAGTTCTTTTCCCGGGAAGCCATCAGCGCGTTCACCACTGGCGTAAGTTCGTGCGCCCATTTCTCTCGCGTGGTGAGAACCACGGGCCCGGGACGGGCAATGATCCAATTCCGCGACTCGGGCAGGATTTTGCCGGTGTTATGGCCGCACCAGCGATGATTAAAAACATCGAGGCGGAATCCTGGGGCAGAATCCAGATCGGCTTCGAAGGTAAGAGTCTCTTTCTGTTTGCGCCAGCGGCTGATCAGCCACTGCATAGGCAGAGCGCGGGGCATAAGGTGTACCGTGAGCCGCGCATCTTCAAAAAGGCGGGAAGGAAGGTAAAGGCTGGCCTGTACCAGTGAACTGCTCATCCAGCGCGCCTCGACTATTCGCCCTTTACCGGCGCAAGCTACTTGCACCCAACGCAGCACGGTGGTGCCTTTACAGCGGTTGTAACGGGCAAAGCAGAAGTACCACAAGGCGAGCACTACGCCTGCGCTCACGACGTCGATCAGGAGAAGGCGCCCCACACCAGCCTCAGATGCTAATGGTACGTCTGCGGATGCCGCCAGAGCAAGACCTGCAAGTGCTTGAAATTTCGACAATTCTGCACAAAAAATGAGGCAGAAGACCGGCTTCCGCACCTGGCGTCCGGCACCCGGCTGCTGGTCTGGAATTATTGGCAGTCTGACGACCCCTTTAAGCTGGGCCAAGCCCCGAAGTTGGATTCTTAGGCATAAGAAATAAGCCAAGAGCTAAAAGCCAAAAGCCAAAAGCCAAAAGCCAAAAGCCAAGAGCCAAGACCCAAAAAACGGAAGCCGGAAACCGGAAACCGGGCGCCGGCCCTACAATAACGGCGTGCAATTCTCCATCCGCGACTCGCGGCGCGACGATTTCGAGCAGCTTTGGCGCATTGACCAGCGCTGTTTTCCCCCGGAAATTTCCTACTCTCGCCTTGAGCTTGCCGTCTACATGCGCCGCTCAGGATCATTCACGCTGGTTGCGGAGGCGGCTGCCAACAATGGCAACCCGCGCAGTTCCGCACATCCCGCCAGCGTGGAAGAACCCATACTCGGCTTCATCGTTGCCCAGGCCCAGCGCCGTGGGACAGGTCACATCATCACCATTGATGTTATCGACCGAGCTCGCCGTAGTGGAGTGGGTTCCGAGCTGCTCACCGCGGCTGAGGAGCGCCTGCGAACTGCCGGCTGTCGCAATGTCCACTTGGAAACGGCGGTAGACAACGTGCCAGCCCTCGCTTTCTACAAGCGGCACGGCTACAACCTGGAGAAAACCACGCCTCGTTACTATTCCAACGGGGTGGACGCCTTCATGCTCAAAAAGGATTTGCTTCCGCCCCCGCCCGCCAGCTAACTTGCCAGCATGAAAATCGCCATCCAGGGTGAGGCCGGCTCGTTCAGTCACGAAGCGGCGCAGCGCATGGTGCCGGGTTGCCAAGTGGTGAGTTGCGCTCGCTCCGTCGAGGTCTTCGATCGCCTGAAAAAAGGCTCGGTCGCTGCGGCGGTTATTCCTATCGAGAACACGCTGGCCGGCACCGTGGCTGAACATGCCGATCTCCTGCTCGATCGCAAAGTCTTCATCGAGCGCGAGTTCTTCCTGCGCATACGTCACAATGTGATCTCGGCTCCCGGCGTCAAACTCGGCGACCTGCGTCGCGTTTTATCTCATCCCGTGGCGCTGGAGCAGTGCCGTAATTTTTTTCGTAGCCATCCGAACGTTGAACCGGTTCCCTTTTACGACACGGCGGGCAGCGTGAAGCATGTCGTCGAAGAAAATGTTCGCGATGCGGCTGGCATCGCGGGACCCGAGGCCGCCAGGGTTTACGGCGGGAAAATACTCAAGGCCGGAATCGAAGACAACAAGCGCAACTTCACCCGCTTTTTCGTCATCCGCAAAACTCAACGCGTGCTGCGTGGTGCCAACAAGACTTCCTTGGTATTCAGCGTAAAAAATGTTCCTGGAGCTTTGTTCAAGGCGCTTAGCGTCTTTGCGCTGCGCGATATCGACCTTAGCAAGATCGAGTCGCGTCCTATGCGTGGACGTCCCTGGGAATACGTTTTCTACGTGGACATTCTTCGCGGTCAGGACGAAGCTGCCCGCAACGCGCTGCGTCATTTGGGCGAAGTAGCCGAGCTGGTGAAGGTTTTGGGGATCTATCCCGCGGCGTAATTCCGCGAGACACGGCCCGTCGCGGTTTTTTAATGATCCCGCCTTTTCGTCATCCACGTTGCTGGATTGATCATCGAATGTGCTGAAAGGAAGGCGCCATGCCTGTAACCCAAAATCCTCGTCGAGAATTTCTGACCCGAGCCGTTTTAACCGGGCTCGCCGTCCCGAGCCTTGCAATTGCCGTGCCGCAACCGTTTCTTCTAATGCAGGAGCAGAAAGCTGGAAAGAACGAATCGTCCGAGGAGATCTCCCCGGCTGAAGATCTCATGCGTGAACACGGCCTGCTCAATCGCATCCTGCTCATCTACGACGAGCACCTGCGCCGGCTCAACGCCAAGCAGGATTTCGATCCCGCCATCCTGGCCAGCGCCGCCGATATTATCAAGCGTTTCGTCGAGGACTATCACGAGAAGCTGGAAGAGAACTACTTATTTCCTCGCTTCCGTAAGGCCGGCAAGCTGGTCGACCTTGTAGATGTGCTGCTGGCGCAGCATCAGGCGGGACGGCGCGTAACCGCTCGTATCCAGCAACTCGCCACTGCCACTGTGGTGAAAGATGCCGCGAAGCGCCGCGACCTTTCAGACCTGCTGCAGTCTTTTATCCGAATGTACCGGCCACATGAGGCCCGTGAAGACACCGTGTTGTTCCCGGCATTTCACAGCATTGTTTCCAAGAACGAATACGACTCTCTGGGCGAAGAATTCGAAAAACAGGAAGACGAATTATTCGGAGAGGATGGCTTTTTTAAGGTGCTGGACCAGGTGGCCAGTCTTGAGAAGAAACTGGGCATTTACGACCTTTCTAAATTCACACCCAGCTAGCTTGGCCTTGGTAATCCGTCACAAACCCGTGTGAGCCGACACACCGCGCCGCCTTCTTTCCCCGGCTAAGCTGATTTTAGCGTTCCTGATCGGGAACTGCGAATCATGGAAAGGAAGGACTCTTATGCGCTCGGTTAAGACGGTGGCTTTGGTCGTAGTGTGCGTTCTGGGAGTGGCCGTGATGCTTTCGGCTGGGCCCAATAAATTCGGTGTAGCAAATACCCAGTTCGTGAACTTTGATGAACCTATCAGTGTCGGCAATGTCGTCCTCCCCAAAGGGGAATATCGGATTACCCACACCATGGAAGGGGAGAACCACATCATGGTGTTCACGCAACAGCGAGTGAAGAATCCGGCAGAAGCTCGGGTTAAATGCACTCTGGTGACCCTGCCTGCGAAAGCGGAGCGAAATGAGACCTTCTACACGCACAATGCTGCCAACCAGCATGTGCTCGTAGAAATGTCCTTCAAAGGTGACACGGCAAAGCACGTGTTCTGAGGTTCGACGATTGACTCGTTTCGATTGAGTGGTGAACCTCAGGTTCCCCATTCCGCCAAGGGGACGCGCTTTGCTGCGTCCCCGCGACAGTTTCGTCTTGAAGGAACCTAGCCCGGTCGAGCCCGGACATGTCAGAAAGCCGGGCTGCGGGCTCATTCTTGTCCTCAATTGCTGGCTGCACCGCAGGTGCTACCCAGGCTAGCACTTTTGTCATGGTGCAAACCTGCCAGAAAGGTCTAGAATCCAACAGCCTGCACAACATTTGACGTCCGCTATCTGCATCTTTATAGGGCCCCAGATCATCAAAAACTTGAGCGAATCACACTCAAGGAGAAATATGGCACAGCAGTCGCGCTCCGAGCGCACCGTGAAACCGAAGGACCCCCCGCAGGAGGAGCGTTCCCTACCCATTTTGCCGGTACGGGATACCGTCCTCTTCCCCCACGCAGTGCTTCCACTGACCGTGGGTCGGGAAAGTTCCGTTCAACTCATCAATTCCTTGGGCGAAGACAAGACCATTGTGGTTGTGGCTCAGCGTGAGGCCCGGGTGGACAATCCCCAGCCCTCCGATCTGTATACCGTCGGCACGCTCGCCGTGGTCCACAAAGTTGTCAAAATGCCCAACCAGAGCCTCTTCGTATTTGCCGAAGGCCTGGAAAGAGTGCGCCTGACGGAGTTCATGCAGCTCACGCCCTTTATGCGTGGACGCGTCGAATCAGTCCCCGAGGCCGTTCCACCCAAGAGTTCTGAAGTAGAAGCCCTGCAGCGCAACGTTCTCACCCTGTTCCAGCAGATCGTTGCGGGCTCCCCAACACTGTCCGATGAACTTTCCACCGTGGCCATCAACATTGAAGAACCGGGCCGCCTGGTGGACTTTATAGCGTCTTCATTACCTTCGCTTTCTACCCCCGACAAGCAGGACACGCTCGAAACCACCGATGTCCGTATCCGGCTTGAAAAAATCA
>QIAS01000273.1 GCA_003225615.1 Acidobacteriota bacterium
ACCCGATCTCTCAAAAATTCCCACTTGGCTATCGCGAGACGTTTCCGCAATTTTCAAGTCCCCGACCCTGATGCAATGGATTGCCAAGGCCCTCATGACCATCGCCCTGCTGACGGGCGCACTCCTATTGTTCTATGGTACGCGCGGCATTTTGCTCAAACGGCGCCCCAATAGTCTCCGCTTCAGGTGGGAATGGCGCACCGCTGGATGTGGTTTGGCGACGATCGCAGTGGGCGTCGCCATTGGACTGGCAGCTCGAATCGACTTCGGGAACTTTTTTCACCCATTCATCACGCGAGGAACCTTGAAGTTTGCCGTCGCTTATATCGTCGCCTGGGGGCTGCGCTACTTCTTAAAGAATTACGTAGGTGACGTTGCCGTCTATGTGAATGCAGACGCCAAGTCGAAGAACTACGCCGCCCGAACTGCCGTGCTCCAAGGCGCCACGACAGCGTTGACGCGGATTCTGCGGGATGAACACGAAACCTACGATCAGGTAATTCTTGCCGGACACTCGCTTGGAAGTGTTGTTGCCTATGATTTGGTCAACGAACTACTGAACAAGGCCGCGGGCACGCCCGACCAACTGGTGGGCAAGAAAGTGGACTGTGAAATCGATATTGAACAATTGGAGAAGCTGCGGGGACTGATTACATTTGGTTCGCCGCTCGACAAGGTCTACTATTTCTTCCGCGACTACACGAACCCCGATCAGTTGATTCGAGCACAGATCCTTTCTTATCTCCATTCCTTCCGAAAGCAGTCCTCCGGACGAAAATACGACCCCTACACATTCCAGCACTACTCGGCCGACACCCTAACGGAGTTGCGGTGGCTGAATGCCTGGGCCAAATTTGATCCGGTAAGCGGCCCCTTACACTTTTACCGCGTGGACGAAACCCGGGAGTTCAACTACAAGACTCCCGTATTGGCTCACCTCAGCTATTGGGGCGATCCAAACTTCTACCAGTTCTTCGGAGATCAGCTTCTCGTGGCCCGCGTGCCCTACAAAGCTTCCGGCGCAGGGGCGCCATAAGAGGCCAGAACGGGGGGTCTCTACTCGTTCGTGGTCGCCCGTCACATGACCCTATGATCGGCGTCACTGCGTGAATGTTCATATGCCAAATAATGGAAACTACCGCCACAGGTGGCGTGTCGCACTAGTGCGCACGGCGCCTTGGGCCTCTCGGCCATGGACAACTGTTTGCAGGAGCGACGCTGGTTTTGGACCACCCTGGTTTTGTCCAGCGTCACCATTGTGGCCCTGGTATTCGCTTTCTGGGAACTGGTAGAAAACCGGTTCTTCCGCGACCTGGACTACGTCTCCCTGCATTATCTCTATATAAGTCGCGGCGTCACCGCCTCTGTGTTGCTGGCTATCTGGGCGGGATGGTTTGTGACCCGGCAAAGACGAATCGCGGAAGCCCAACTGCGCAAGTCTCACGAGCGCTATCGAGGCCTCCTGGAGTCCTCTCCCGGCGCAATCGTCCTCTACGACAGAAATCTGTGCGTGCTTGAGTGGAATGCCTCGGCCGAGCGCCTGTATGGATGGAGTCGCTCCCAAGTATCAAATCGCGAGCTACCGACCATTCCGCCCGCGCAGCTTACCGAGTTACGGTGCTTCCTCGACCTTGTTGAACACGGAGACCCCGTGCTGGATTCCGAAACGGTGCGAATCAACAACCTCGGCCAGGAAATTGAGGTTCAGTTAAGCCTGTTACCCTTTCGCGAAGGTCAACAACTGTACTTCCTGGAAGTGACATCGGATATTCGTGAACGCATTCGCCTGCGGCAGCGGCTGATTGAGCTTGAAAAGCTGACCAGCATGGGGCAAATGGCGGCAGGAACCGCCCATCACCTCAATACACCGCTGGCGTCTATGCTGCTGCGCGTGCAAATGATGCGCGAGCGGACTGATTCACAAAACGGCTTCTACAGCGATCTGCAACGACTGGAGCATAGCATTGGCTTCTGCCAGCAATTCGTGCGTCGCCTGCTCGACTTCTCCCGTCGTCCATCTTCGCGCCCCGCGCCAGAATCGATTGGCCCAGTGGTGCAGGCCGTGCTCGGTTTCCTCTCGCCATCACTTCAGGCAAAACGAGCCCGGATTGTTGTCGAGCAAAATGACTCCGCACACATCCAGGTGCTTGCCGAGAGAAATGAGCTGGAAACTCTGCTTCTTATCCTGCTTAGCAATGCGCTGAACGCCATTTCCGATGAGGGTACAATCCGAGTGCGTCTGGAGAACACCCCGGACAGTCACCTCAACATCGTTATTAGTGACGATGGATGCGGCATCTCCCCCGCGCACCAGGCTCACATGTTTGAACCCTTTTTCACCACTAAACCAATAGGGAAGGGAACTGGCTTAGGCCTGGCCATTGCCAAAAACATTGTCGCCGAGAGTGGAGGGGAAATCAGTCTGGTGAGCGAACCCGGCAAGGGAACAAACGCGATGGTGCGATTACCTGTTTGTGATACGCCTGCAGCGGTGCCTCAATGACCAATAATGCCATCCGCGATGTCGAGATCCTGGTGGTCGATGATGACATCGAGCTAGCTGAAACATTGCGCGATTTCCTGGTCGGTGAAGGCCATACCGTTGCCACCGCCAACTCGGCTTCCAGCGCGCTCGATTTTTATGGTCACAACCCGCAACTTGCACTGGCTCTCCTCGACTTAATGATGCCGCAGAGTAGCGGGCTAGCCGTCATGCAAGAACTGCACCGCCGCAACCCCGATTTGCCGGTAGTCATCATGACCGGATTCGGAACCATCGAAACTGCCGTAGAAGCGATTAAGGGCGGCGCGGAGGATTACATCACCAAGCCTTTCGACCGCGATGCCGTGCGCAAGAAAATCGGAACTTTGATGGAAGTACACCGCTTGCGGCGACGCGTGGCCAAGCTTGAAGCCGATCTGGGACGGACGGAAGACACCTTCCAAGACTTGATCTTCGTCTCCAACAGCATGCAGAAGGTCGTGGAACGCGCCCGCACCGTGGCTGCGACCGACGCTGCGATATTGCTGGTTGGCGAAACCGGCACCGGAAAGGAGCGGCCATTCATCGTGCCAGTCACCGCATGCATGCCGAATTTATAGCGGTCAATTGCGGTGCCCTGCCGCGTGAGTTGATCGAGAGTGAACTGTTCGGAGTGCGCCGTGGCGCATACACCGGAGCCTACGCGGATACTCCGGGCGTCTTTACGGCAGCGCACAAAGGCACCGTCTTTCTCGACGAAATAAGTGAAATGCCCAAAGACGCTCAGGTCAAACTTTTGCGAGTGCTTCAGGAAAAGGAAGTGAGACCTGTGGGCAGCGCGCAAGCAGCGCGGGTGGATGCCCGCGTAATCGCCGCCAGCAACCGACCCTTGGCGGCCCTGCGTTCAGAATTTCTGCGTGAAGATCTTTACTTCCGCCTGGCCACGGTAGTCATCGAGGTGCCGCCGCTCCGTACCCGCCGCGAGGACATACTCGTGCTCTCGCAATGGTTTGTCGCCAGGCTGGCTGAAAAGTACGGGCGGCACGTCACTATCAGCCGCTCCGCCTTGGAGTGTTTGCTCATGCATCTCTTTCCCGGCAATGTGCGGGAATTGGAA
>QIAS01000274.1:0-2703 GCA_003225615.1 Acidobacteriota bacterium
TATCTTAACTCCACCGACAAACAGAGAGAGCCGTACTGCCTCCGCGAGCGCTTTTGTTCACAGCCTCAACATCTTGGTGAAGTACGTACGCATGTATGGCTTCAATCACAAGCGCACCGAGGGTCAGTTTGAGATTTGTTGGAATGAACTGCAGTCGGCCTTGCCCAAACCCGGCGATGGCGGTTTCCTGTTGGGTGTTTCCGGCAGCAAGCTGTTGCTGGATGGTGTGCCGCTGGAGAGTGGGCAGTCTGAGCGCAGCTTTGCGCAGTTGCTGACAACGGCGGGACTCGCCAGCATCAATTTTTCCAGTAAGGTTACGGTCGATGACTTCGCCCGTCTGGTACGGGCTTTCGCGGTCGGCGGCTCCAAGGCCCAAGATGTCGCCAAGCACATCAAGGACAATCTCGGCGAGACCAAAGACTCCACCATCAAGATTAATGAAGTAAAGTTTGTCGCCGCGGATCCGGCCACCGGCGACCTCATGGTCGCATCGCAGATTGCTGCGCAAAGCCTCGGACCCGAGTTCAAGCAATGGTTGAATGATCCCCAGAAGCTGCTGCAACTGATCGCCGCTGCCGAAGGCGCCCGCGCAGGCGGAGAAGGCGGCATGATGGTTCCGATGGGCAGTGTGCCCATGGTGCCTGCCGGCAGTGCGGGAGCCGCCACCGAAGGCATGGTCGCAGCCGGAATGGCATTTAGCGGAACAGTTCCACTGCAGGAACAGGAAGTGGTTCAGGCAATTCGGCTGCTCACCCGGTTTGGAGAAGTTAGCAAGGACGAATCCAAGACCCCAATCCTACAACAGGAACTCAGTCAGACTGATCCCAATACCAAGATAAACCTGCAGCAACTCCTGGAGAGTTTGGCGTCAAACCTTCCCAAGCAGGAAAACGATTCTCCTCTGCTCATGAAGGCCGCCGAGCACATGGCGATTCGTTTCGCGTTGGAGCGTTATCAAAAGGGCGAAGTGAAGGTCAATGCCGTGCATCAGATGATGGAGCACATGAGCCGGCAGATGGACACGCTGCGCCAGATTTTGAAAATCCAGGAAGACAAGATGGGTAAGGCCGGGCTGCTCGTCGAGTCTCATGCCGACATCCTGGACCGCATGTTCTGGGCAGAAGTCCCGGAAGCTGGGAAGCGCAGCGTGCTCCTGTCCAATGAAGCTGCCTGCGTGCCTCCCAGAAACATTCGCCAGTTCGTCGAGTTGGTGCTGGAGCGCGGTGACAAAGAAACTGCGGGCGGCATTTTACTCAACTACGTAAATTGCCTCGACGCCAAAGATGCGGAGCCGCGCCGCAAGACGGCCATCGGCTTGAGCCAGATCGCAGACCTTTTCGTCGGACCGGGTGGCTCGCTCATGAGCACGGCAATCCGCAAGGTTGGCGAACAATTGGCCAAGGATCCTGACCCCGAACAGCAAAGTCTGCTCAGTGCCGCCTTCGTGCGCCTCAGCCAGGAGGCCGCCAATTGCAAGAATTTCCCTGCGCTCGGCGAAGTGTGTGCCGCCATGGAAAGTGTGGCGAAACAACGCCCTGTTCTGGTCAACGATCTCCGTCCGCGCATCGGCGTGGAAAACCGGCTGCCGGAATTCATTGAAGAAGCCTTGCATTTGCCGGAGCTTCCGCAAGACCTGATCCTGGTATTGCGCCGCACCTCGCAAGCCGCTATCGAACATCTCGCAGACCGTTTCTTCCGTTGCATGCGCCGCGAAGAATGCGACCGCATGATGGAGTTGGTCAACCAATTGGGAGAAGCGGGCCTGATCCAACTCCGCGAGATGCTGCGCACCGGGCAGTCGCGCCAGGCATCCTCAGCCGTGGGTCTACTGAGCCGCCTTGACGTCGGTACCCTGCTCGAACTGCTGCCCATGCGTTTGAAGGAGTGGAACCGTTTTTATCACGACATCGTAGTGCGCCAGATTGCTTATGGCGCCGCCCCCGACCGTGGTCGCACTCTGCTCGAATTAGTGGAAGTCCTCGATCCGGTGGTTTTGCCGCAGGCTGTGGACGAAATCGGTATGAGTGGCGACCGCACCGCCGCCCCCCCGTTGATCGTCATGGCGCAAGCAGGTGAAGCGCAATCCCGGCCCCCATTCGTCCAACTGAAGGCCATTGAGTCCTTGGGCCGTCTGCGAGAGCCCGAAGCAGTTCCCGAACTCCGCCAGATTCTCGAGTCGAAGAAAAGATGGAAGTGGGCCAATCATCGCGAATTGCGCATCGCCGCCGCCCAAGCCCTGGCAAAAATTGATCCTCGCTACGGAGGCCAAGTGGTGGCTGACAGCGGCCTGCAGCCGGCGGAACTTGCTATTGCCCCGCTCGATGCCGCCCCCGCCTGCCCGTGGGTGCGCCAGCGCCGCTACGAACGCATCGTGTTGCCCAAGACCGTTTCTGCCACCATCGGTAGCTCGTGGGGAAAATCACATATACTGGTCCGCGAACTCAGCCTCGGCGGCGGCATGGGAACAAAAGAAGATAACCTGCGCATAGGCTCAGAAGCCAATCTCGACATCTCGCTTGGCATGCGCCACATCCGCGCTCAGGTGCTGCTGCGCCGCGCCCGCGTCAACGAAGTAGGATTTGAGATCGTTAACACCGACGTGGAGAGCCGCTATCGCCTGCGCCAGCTACTAATGGAGGCTATGGAGCGTGGCCCCGTCGCCAATCTAGACTGGGACGGGAGTCGAAGAGTGTAATTGTCCGC
>QIAS01000274.1:2849-8568 GCA_003225615.1 Acidobacteriota bacterium
AGCTGAATACCTGGTCGGGCTGCGGGATTGCGCGCCAGACCTTCCGCCGCCGCCGCTGTCGCCTTGGCCTGTGCCAAGCCGCACACAGCGGAAGCAATCGCCATAGAAAATCCCGCCGTGATCGCAACCCAGTTCGTCGACCCGGCTGCCGCCCCGCCTTGCGCGAACGCCGGGACGACAAAGCACATTGCCGAGAACACCATGAATAAGTAGCTCAGTTTACGCATTGTCTTTCTCTCCTCATCGCTATGAATTACCGCCAGTGGGTGGTTGACGTCATCCTCGTGCAGACGCCCTCACGCTCGCGGCGAACCAGTACTCAGTACCGGGAACCGAGTACCGAGTTCAAGAAGAATCTGACTTCTCTCGGTACTCGCTACTAGATACTCGGCACTCTTAATGCTCCTCCGCCACTGCTCCCTGCAGGTACACAGTGGTCAAGAGGACAAAAATGTAAGTCTGCAGGAACGAAACACCTATGTGCAACCCAAGAAAAAGAATGGGCACGCCGATCGGCACCAGCGAGATGAATACCAATGTCACCATATCGCCGGCGAACATGTTGGCGAAAAGACGTATGGTCAGCGAGAGCACGCGCGCCAGGTGGCTGATGATCTCGATGGGAACCATCAACGGAGCCAAGACGGGCATGGGACCGGCAAAGTGCTTCAGATAGCCAATCCCTGCGTGTTTGAATCCCTGGGCTTGATAATAGACAAAAGCGGTGATGGCGCAGCCCAGTGGCACGAACTTTACCGCGGTAGGCGACTCGAATCCCGGAATCAGGCCAATCAGATTGCATATCAGAATGAAGTAGCCCAGCGTCAGCAGGAATGCGGTGTAACCCTCGCTGTGCGGGCCGATTATTTCCCGGCTCTGTTGTTGAACAAAACCGTGGGCCCCTTCGAAAATGTGCTGCACTGCCCCAGGCCGATCGACAGAAAGCCGGGTGCGCACGTAGAAGAAAACCGCGACCAGGAAAATGAAGACGAGGATCTCCATGGCCAGCGCGTTATATATAGGAGCCTCTGGATGCCGGGGTTCAATGCGGACGGCCCGCATCAGGGCGGTGACCGGACGGGCCAGCAGATGATTCAGAATCTGGGTAAACCAGAGTTGTTCGGGCATAAAAAAGCTTTTCTCCAGCCTTAGCTACCCTCGATCTGCATTGCTTTGGGTGATTCAGATTCCACGCGCCAAGGCTACGTAAGTTTCGTAGGCTGCTTCGCACGCGACGGCCGCTACGGGCAGAAACAGGCCCACTAAGAGCCCGTAGAGACTCGCGGGAGAAACACTCAATATAGCATAGGCCACCAAGGCCATCAAAAAGTAGCGCAGCAGGAAACGCAGTACGATTCCCTTCCCTGATTTTTTCGTGCCACTTTCCGTGATGCGGTCAGCCAATCCGATCACCACGCGCTTGAGCCAATAGAAATTCAGGTACGCGACGGCGCACCCGCAGGCCAAACCCAGCGCGCTGCGCCAGCCAAACCGAAGCCAGGCGCCCGCCGTAGCCGCCATCGTGACCACAATCATGAACAAGCGAATGCGGTCGAGCGCGCCGGAGTAGAAGGAGTCAGCATCACCTTTTTTTCCCGAGTTCTCGCTTTCCAGTTCCAAAGATACATTCCGTTGTCACGCTGGACGTAGCGAATAATCCTTTAGATCCCGATCCTGAGGAACAATTCCATACTTCTCCTCCAAGAACCGTTGCAGCTTGCGAGGCAGTTCCCGCGCCATTTCCTGCCATGTAACTACCTTGCAGCGCAAGCGAAGCTCAAGAAGGACGATGCAGCGCATTACTGCATACCACGTTTCGTAAAGATCTGGCCGCCGCTCGTCTAGCATCACACAAAAAGCGCACTGGTTGGCGTGCGCGGCCAGCACGTTGCGGATCAACTGGTACGACAGGTAACGATTTTCGAGGCGTGGCAGCATCCCGCAATCAAATACTTGTGCAAAATCTCGATAGCTTTCAATTAACTCAGCCCGCGCGCTCTGAAAACCAGTTTCCGTGAGCTTCGCCTCCACCAGCAGATCTCCAACCTTCATATCTACTTCCGTGCGATCGTATCTGCCGGCGCTGAATGGCACCCGCGCGCGAAATCCGAATTGCGGGACTGATCTCATCTCAACTCCGAGCAATCGAGCAATCCCATTCCGCTTTAAGGTCCCCGGAAAGCAAAAAATGTTCATCAGCAATGCGTCGGAACTGTGGCAGGAATCCAGTTCACGCCACCGCTGCCCATTGCGCGGCAATGCTTCCCAGGCGGTGCTGTGCACCTTGTGCAGCCGCTTGCGCCAGTTTTCGTTGCGCAGAATCGAGGAGTAAGCTTCCGGCAGAAAATTGCCGTGCTGTGTGCCATCCTCGGACGGCACATAGCAAACTACCGGCGGATCAGCCCGGCCCTCGCAAATCGGCAGCCGCAGGCGTTCCGCATAATGAAGATTGCGCGCACTAAGTTCCCGCCGAAGGCCCTTCGCGAAAGGAAAGGATGCTGGTTCGTGATTGAACCGCAACATATGAGCAGAATACAACGTTTTGCTGCACGACCCACAATCCGACCCTGCCGAAGCGCGAAAAGTTACTTCGACTCCTCGGACATCACAGCGCGAATTAACTCTACGAATCCGGCCATGATCCCGAGAAGCAAGCCGGCCAGATAAAGCCACTTTGTATGCAGCCAACGATCCAGAGCGGCCCCAACCAGCCATCCCACGAATGTGGCTGCCGGAAGCGTCAAACCAAGCTGGCTGTAGCGCGCCAGCAGCAGAAAGAAATTCTTCTTTTCTCTCTGTTCGTCGTCAGCCATACCTTCTGTCTTATCACACCTTCAGGTGAATTGCAGTTCTGCGCAGCCCGTTTGAAGGATACGATACCCGGCTCTATGGTTCGGCTTGCTGCGGCTCGCCACGCCACGGCTCTGTCTCACGTTTTTTCGCCGGCGTCGTAGTGATCACTACCACACTGATCAACACCAGCGCGCGGACCAATGGCTTCTCCACCAAAGAAATACCCTGCCAATACCGCGACCAGCGGATTTACATACGCGTACGTACCTACCTTGGTCGGCGACTCGTGGTGGATTAGCCAGACGTAGGCGGTGAACGCGACAATTGATCCGGCCACAATCAGATAAGCCAGCGCGAGCCAGGCGCCGCGGGAAACCGTATTAATGTGGAAGCCTCGGAATTCCCCGAGAAGCGCTGCAGTCAAGGTCAGCAGTACTCCGCCAACGAGCATTTGGATTCCAGAACTCATGACTTTTTCAGTGGGCAGCGGCAACTTGCGGGTAAGCGCTGACGCGATAGACCAACTGATCGCAGCCACGATCAAAGCGCACGCCCCGGCAGTGTCAATCGGAACTTCTCCGAAGCTCAGCGTGCGGCTCACCAGCACAGCAACTCCGTCGATTCCTACCAGCAGAGCAATGGCCAGCCGCGCCGTCAGCCGTTGTGTCCCAAGGATGAGAATTTCCGACAATGCCATGAACACCGGGATGGTGGCCAGCATGACCGCAGCCAGGCCAGAGGGCACACGCTTCTCCGCCCAGAACAGCAGTCCGTAATCGAAGACAAAGATCAAGACTGCAAGCAACGACGCTGCGCCCCACTCCCGAAGAGCGGGCGAACGAGTTCCCTTCAGCCGCATCCAGCCGTAGAGAACAATCCCCGCGACCAGGAAACGCATGCCCGCGAGCAGAAACGGCGGCACTTCGCGCACCCCGACGCGGATCGCCAGAAAGGTCGAGCCCCAAACAAAATAGATAATCGCGAAGGCGAGCAGCACCTTCCACGCGCGCGGCTTCCAGGTCTCTTCCATGAGGCCAGTCCTGTGCGAAATGCAAACAATCCCGCCTGATTAGATCAGCGGCAGCCATTTTGGAAGCGGATTTCCGCCATAAAAAGTTTTTATGAGGCTATAACCGATCGGAGATATGTGCAGAACGAGCGATGTGGAGGAGCAAGATTTCGTAATTGGATGCCAGAGATGAGAATGAGGTCCTTCAAGCTGAAGCCGGGTGCCGGAAGCCGGCTTTACTTCATCAATCCAGCAATCGGCGTGGCCTGCGTTAGCCCTAACGACCAGTTCACCGCCTCGATGAACCAGTTGGGAAATATGCCGATAAATACCGTCGCCACGGCGGTCACGCCCAAAGCCGCTCGCATACCCCAACTGAGGGGTAGCAATTCTTTCTCCAGCGGCTCCCGCATGAGCATCGAATTAGCAATGCGCATGTAATAGTAAAGTCCGAACACGGCGTAAAGAACCGCCAGCGACGCCAGAACGTAATGCTTGCTCTCAATGAGGCTGAGAAAAATAAAGTACTTCCCATAAAAGCCTGCCAGCGGCGGAATTCCTGCCAGCGAAAGCAGGAAAATCAGCATCATGATGGCCTCTGTGGGAGCGCGGAAGTACAGTCCCGCAATATCATCAATCTCGTCGCCAATCACTTCACGGTTCCGCAGCGAGGTAATCACCGCGAACGCCCCCAGGTTCATGAACGTGTAAACCATCAAGTAAAGCAGGATTCCCTTGAACCCATCATAAAAAGCTGGTTGCGTGTAATCCACCGACGCCAGCGCAACCAGTCCCAGCAGCATGTATCCCACATGCGCGATGGAGGAGTAGGCCAGCAGGCGCTTCAAATTATTCTGGGTGAGCGCCGCCAGGTTCGCCCCGGTCATGGTGGCGATCGAAACAAAAATAATCAGCGGAAGGTACACGCTGCGTAGCGGGTAAAGCCCGAAAACCAGGATGCGCAGAAGCATGGCCCAAGCCGCTGCCTTCACTGCTACAGACATGAATCCCGTAATACTAGTGGGCGCCCCTTCGTACGCATCCGGAGCCCATTGGTGAAAAGGAACCGCCGCAATCTTAAACAATAAACCAGTGGCCGTAGTGATCAGGGCCAGCACCGCGACCGGGTCCGCATGCCCGTTCCGCACCATCATCTGATGCTGCAGGGCATTGCCAATCGCCCGCAAGTTTGTGCTGCCGGTAAGGCCGTAGAACAATGACAATCCGTAAGCGAAAATGCCCGACGAAAATGCGCCAAGCAGCAAGTATTTCAGGGCGGCTTCATTCGAACGCCGGTCCCGCCGCAAGAATCCCACCAGCACATACGTGGAGATCGCCATTAACTCCAGCCCGATGAAGATCAGCACAATGTCGTAGCCTGCGGCCATGCACATCATGCCCACCACCGATAGCAACATCAGCGCATAGAACTCACCGTGATGTTCGTTTTCAATTTCGAGATAACGAACCGAAATTAAAATGGCCAGCGCGGTTCCCGCGAGAAACAGGTAAAAGAAATATATGGCAAAGCGGTCCACCAGCATGGACTGCATGAAAGCAAACCGGCCGAGATAGCCCCCTGCCCCCTTGGCATATACCGCCTGAATCCGCCACACCCCCGCCGTCGCGAACAGAACGCCCGCAAACGCAGTAACCGCATTGACCCACTTCAGTTGCTTTGGCAGCATGAGGTCAATCAGCAGTATGCCAAGCGCAAACAGCGTCAGCAGAACCACCGGCAAAGAGAGCAGGTAGTCGGTGCCGGTGAAATATTGTGCCATCGAACCGCTCACTGCTTCTTCCCCTTCGTTGCGTCAGCGACGGTGACAGCCGATGCGGCGGACACTGGGGTCGGCGCGGGCTTGCCCAAGACGTTCACGGTTCCCGGTCCTACCGGGTAATCTGGCCGCACCTTCA
>QIAS01000275.1 GCA_003225615.1 Acidobacteriota bacterium
AGACACGAGGCAAAGAACTGGCGACGGAATGAAAAACAAAGTACGAAGTACGAAGTACGAAGTAAGAAGTAACACAGACCTCCCCTGTTGATTTTTGATTGTTGATTTCTAGCGCGACGCATTCGTTTTACTTCGTAAATCGTACTTCGTACTTCGTAAATGGAGCAGGTGGAAGTATCGACGGGCTTTTTTGACGTCTTTGGCGATCTGCTCGCGCAGGGCGTCGATCGAGGGGAACTTGATTTCATCGCGCAGGCGCTGCAGGAAGTGAATTTCCACCTCGGTTTCTGGCGTCAATTCAATGGGATGGAAGTTGAGCAAGTGCGTTTCAATGGCGAAGGATTCGGCTCCAAAGGTAGGCCGGTTGCCGACGTTGGTTACGGAATCGAACGATTCCTGGCCCACTCGTGTCTGCGTGATGTAGACGCCATCCTGGGGAACGATCTCTTCGTAACGGCTGAGATTAATCGTGGGCACGGTGTATTTCGATCCGTACCCGCGTCCTCGGCCCGGGGTCGAAAGAACGCTGAAGGGACGGCCCAGCAGGTGGCGGGCGCGGCTGACGCGTCCGGCCTGCAGCAGTTTGCGTATGTGGCTGCTGGAGACGGGTTCGCCGCGCAACTTCATCTCGGGATAGGTTTCCACCTCGAAGCCCATTTCGCGGCCGAAATTCGCGAGCAGGTTCACGTCCCCGGATGCCCGGTGGCCAAAGCGGAAGTTGTAGCCTTCGTGGACCTCGCGCGCTTTCAAGTGTTTCTTTAGGATTTCATGGGCGAACTGATGGGGCGTCATCAGCGACAAGTCGCGTGCAAAGGGAAGCAGAAGCACAGCTTCAACGCCGGTGGCCTCGAGCAGCCGAAGTTTTTCCGGGGTGGGAGTAAGCAGCTTTAATCCCGAGTCGGGCCGCAGGATGCGCGCGGGGTGCGGTTCGAACGTGACTGCCATCGATTTCGCACCCTGTTCCCGCGCTCGCCGAACAATTTCCTTCAGCACAGCCGCATGCGCGCGATGCAGGCCGTCAAAATTTCCCACGGTCACCACAGTAGGACCAAAATCAGCGGGGATGTCTTCGAGTTTGTGGAAGATCAGCATGGGAACAGTGCCAATTAGCGATTAGCGCTTGGCAGCCAGGCAAGCTGCGCGAGTGGCAGCTAAGACCAAAGTGCCAAATGCCAAGTGCTAAATCTCAAACTCCAGCTTCAACCCGTCATACGACAGCCGCACGTTCTCCGGCAGCGTGGCATTGGTGGCTTCATGCGGCAGATCGTGACAGATGTGCGTGAAAAAGGCGCGCTGCGGCTTCACCCGGTCAACAATGCGCAGCGAATTCTCGACCGTAGAATGCGTGGGATGCGGCTTATGGCGGAGCGCATCCAGAAACAGAATGTCCAGGTCCCGCAATTGCGCGAACGATTCGTCGGGAATCTTGCTGAAATCCGTGAGGTAGGCCGCTGAGCCGAAGCGGTAGCCGTAGATTTCTGTTTCACCGTGAATCACCTTCACTGGATCAAAGCGGGCGCCAAAAAGTTCGATGGGGCCTTCGATGGGCTTAAGTTCCACGCGAGCAATTCCGCCGAACTTGTAGTCCGCGTCGAAGATGTAGCGGAACATGCTGCGCAGAAATTCGGCTGCTTCCGGGCGCGCGTAGAGCGGAATGCTACCGTCGCGGCGAAAGCTCAGCGGCCGCAAATCGTCAATGCCCAAAATGTGATCGGCGTGAGTATGGGTGTAGAGAACGGCGTCAATCTGGCGAATTTTCTCGCGAATCGCTTGCTCGCGGAAATCGGGACTGGTGTCGATGAGAACAAACTTGCCGCCGTACTCGAGGAGAACCGAAGGACGAGTGCGGCGGTCACGAGCATCGGGCGAGCGGCAGACCGCGCAAGTGCAGCCGATGGTGGGCACGCCCATGGAAGTGCCGCTGCCCAGCACGGTAAGGGTTGCCTTCATCGGGGCAGGCTGCCGCCTTCGGTTCCGGTGGCCTGCGGGGGGCGCGCCAGGGCGTTGGTGACTTCGACGTAGGCCATCCGTAGTTCGTAGAGGACGCTGTGGAGAAAATTCTGTTCCGCCAGAGTGAGATTTCCTTTGGTCTTTTCCGCCAGCAAGGAAATCGTGTCAATGGTCTGGCGTGCGCCGACCAGGTCCACCCGTGGCTGTCCGCCTTCTTCGTGCATGAGGCCCAGTTGCAGCATGGCACTCATGTACAGCGAGGCCAGGAAGCGCTCGAAGGTCATCTCCAAGTCTTTAGCGGAATGGCCGCCCAGTTCGATGCGTGCATCGAGATCCTTAGAGGACTTGCGATAGGCATCGGCCTGTTCTTTCTGTTCGGCGGCTGTGGGTGGCGGAGGAACCTGGTTGTTGCGGGGCGCGTCTGGGGACTTTGCGGCGTCGGGATGACCGGTTGCCGTTGTAGCGGAAGGCGATGCCTCGGGAGCGTGGGGATGCTCTTCTTCCGCGACCTCTTCATTTTTGCGAAGTTCGCCTTCGGACGTAAACAGGCGCCGGTCGGTAACTGTGAAGTTATCTTGTTTCTTTTCTGGCATGGCACTTCCTTATCCAAAAATGTTCTGAAAAGGCAATTCCGCTACCATGGCCCGGCCTTCGCCAGCTTGGAGCACCTTGCCGGGAATCGCAGCTTCTCTCCGGATATATCCCAGCGCGACCACGCGATCTCCGCTGGCGGTGGGAAGGGAAGCGACACTGGTGACTTCGCCTATATCTTTGCCATCGAGCTGAAGTTTGGTTCCCGGTGAGGGCAGCGGGCCGTCGATCACGAAGCCGGTGAATTTGCGGTGGACGTTGCCGCGGGAGCGAATGCGCTCCACTATCTCTTGCCCTATGTAACAGCCTTTGGTGAAGTGCAAGGCGCGAATTTGTTCTGTCTCCTGCGGCAAGTCGCGCTCGCGAATGTCCTGGCCGTAACGNNNCCAATGCTTCGCTGCCCACAGGCGTGGCACGGGCCGCAATGAGGGCTTGCCAAACCGAGTTTGCGTTCTCAGACGCCAGCCAGATTTCGTACGATTCCGCTTGGGGGGCCGCTGGACCTGTCGGCACTCCACGCACGAGGGTGAGCGCGATACCTTGCCATACCGTGTCAGCTAATTGCAACGGCGCCAGTTCCGGAAGTTCGAATCCGGCATGGCGCAGCAGTTCTGGCGATTGAGGCCCGGTTATGCCAATGGCAGTGAGCTGTTCGCTGACGTTGGCGAGTTCGACCTTGTCCATGATGATATAGCGCTTTAAGAGTTCCGCGAGCTTGGCGGCCTGGGACTGGTCGGTATCGAGCAGCAAAGTCTCGCCACGGTTGTAGGCGTACATGTCTCCCAGAATGCGGCCTTGCGGGTTAAGCAGGAAAGCGTAGAGACCGTGACCGCCGGCGAGATCGCGAATGTTCCTTGCCGGCGAGCGATATCTTCGCGCGCCAGCCCAGGTCGTAGATAGCGCAACCGGAGAGTAGCGCGGCAAACTCCCTTCGCGGATCAGAGTACGCTGCGGCGGTCTCGGCGCCACGGTATTCTCCCCGACGGGCGGCAGCGGGCAACTTCTCAGCGAGTGCGGTGACGCTCATAGCAATATTTGATTATAGCCAAGGAGAGAGCTGTGCGGCGGGCGGTAAGATGCCCCGGGCCGAAAAGCATTCAACTGCAAAGATCGGGAAGAGTTCCTAAAGCTCGCGAAGGAAAGTGTACGGTTTAGAGGTTTGTTTTTTACCGTGCGTGCCGATTAACCGGCAGTTATGAGAGTTAGCGCCAGGAAGCCCTACAATCACCGTCGCCACGCGAGACGACCCCTAGGACTCCTCAGAACCCCGGTCGCTTCCCTAACGGCCTTGTGGCGCTACTACAGGGCATTCTACACGTCGAGCAAATCGGCTTTATGGATCCTTGCGACGGTCGAATACGCGCTTTCGTATTATAGCTATAAGTTAATAAGAACACATGTTACTCATTTTAAGATGTGTGTGTTACTGTTTTTAACCGTGGAGCAGAAAAAACGAATTGCGGTTATTGCGGGCGATGGGATCGGGCGGGAGGTGATACCCGAGGCGGTCAATGTGATCAAGGCTTCAGGCGCTGCGGTTGAATTGACCGATTTTGACTGGGGGGCGGAGCGGTATCTGGGGGATGGTGTTACTGTCCCGCCGGACGGGTTCGCCATGCTGGGACGGGACTTCGACGCCATCCTGGTGGGGGCTTTTGGCGATCCGCGGGTGCCCTCGAATATTCATGCCAAGGAAATCCTGCTGGGCATGCGCTTCAAGATGGATCTGTATGCCAATGTGCGGCCGGTGCGCCTGCTGGATGCCAGCCTGTGCCCGTTAAAAGGAATTGAGCCGAAAGACTTAGATTTCGTCGTGATCCGGGAGAATACCGAAGGCGTGTATGTGGATGCCGGAGGTGTGTTCAAGCAGGGCACTCCGGATGAGATTGCGGTGCAGGAAGACATCAACTCGCGTAAGGGGGTGGAGCGGATCATTCGCTATGCGTTTGAGTATTGCGAGCGCCACAAGAAGCAGGACGGCAGCCCGCGGAAACGCGTGCTCATGTGTGACAAGTCGAATGCCATGAGTTACGCCGGAGGTTTGTGGCAGCGCGTGTTTAAAGAAGTGGGGCGGGAGTATCCGCAGATTGCGGCAGAGCACATGTACGTGGACGCGCTATGCACGCAGATGGTGCGCGATCCGCGACAGTTCGATGTGATCGTTACGAACAATATGTTCGGCGACATCATTACCGACCTGGCGGCGGGATTGCAGGGCGGGCTAGGGATGGCGGCCAGCGGCAATATTCATCCGGGGAAGACTTCCATGTTTGAGCCGGTGCATGGGTCGGCTCCGCCGATTGCGGGGAAGGATGTGGCGAATCCGTTGGGGGCGATTTTGACCGCGGCCATGATGCTGGGGCATGTGGGACTGGCGCGGGAGGCAGAGAAGATTGAGGGGGCGGTGATCGAAGCTGTTCGGCAGAAAAAAATTACGCAGGACATCGGGGGGAGTTTGGGGACACGGGAAGCGGGAGAGTGGGTGGCAAGGCGGGTTTCTCAGTCAGGCCCGAGTTGAGCACCGTTTCAATTCCACATCGCCCTTAGCCTTCGCACCGCGGCCAGGGCGGCCACATATCTCTCGTCCATTGCGTAGGCTCGGACATAGCATTCCTTGGCTTGTTCCCACTTGTGCTGGTGTTCGTAGACACGGCCTAAATTGAAGTGGGGATAGCAGCGGGCTTCGTAGCGTTTGGCTTGCACTGCTTTCTGGAACCAGGGGATGGCTTCATCCCATTTTTCCTGTTCAATTAAATAGGCGCCGATATCGTTGTAGGGATTACCGAAGTCCGGGTCTACCCTGATAGCTTCCAGACACTCCGCGATGGCTCTGTCATAATCACCAAGAAAAGAATACGTCCATCCACGAAAGGTGTAGGCCTCGGCAGTGGGGAAAGTGGCGATGGAACGGGTGTAGAGATCGATGGCTTGCTGGAAGTCGCCGGCCATCTGGTGCTGGTAGGCCTGGCGAAAAAATTCAGCGGCGTTGCTACGTGGATTGGCGTCGGACATAGCCGCAAGAAAGCCCAATGAGAGACAAGATATTTTATCGAAAACTTCTTTCCGTTTTTTGCACCGCTGGTTGGCTGTTTGTGTTGCTCGCGACGATGGGGTGCGGGCACCGGCCGGTCGCGAAGGCCACACCTCCGCCGCCACAGGCTGCGCCAGCGCAGGAATCATCGGGCAAGCAAGCTGATCGGCAAACGCCGGCCGGGAAGCTCAGCCAGCAAAAGCCGTCGGGGCAAGCGTCCGC
>QIAS01000276.1 GCA_003225615.1 Acidobacteriota bacterium
TGCTTCCAGCGTGACCTCATCCGCCGCCATGCTCGCATCCGCCACGCCCGCGAGCCGCATCAAGCTGGAGCGCTTCGGGAAATCCTCTGTCGTGCTGGCGCGCTGCTCAACCGCGGAGAGCGGTCCGCCCCCGGATCAGCGCGCCTACGAGCCCCTGTTCCAGAGTGCCACGGCCATTGTCACCAACTATCGCACCCTGCTCAACGCCCAGCGCACCATTCCGGAAGAACTGGCGCGCGTCCGTCAGGCAACAACAAAGCCGAACCCTGTCGCAAAACCAGCCGCCAGGAAAGCCGAGAGCAAATGACCGAACTCGCCCCATCGTGCTGGTCTGAAACTAAATCGATGATCAACAATCTAATCCATTAGCTATCATGGAAACTTCCATTCACAACGTCATCATCATGGGCTCCGGCTGCGCCGGACACACTGCCGCGCTCTACACTGCCCGCGCCAATCTTTCCCCCCTGGTCATAGAAGGCCACGAGCCCGGCGGCCAGCTCTCTCTCACTACGCTGGTAGAAAATTTCCCGGGCTTCCCCGAGGGCATCCAGGGACCCGAACTCATCGAAAACATGCGTAAGCAGGCGACTCGCTTCGGCGCCCAATATCGCATGGGCCACGTCTCATCCGTGGACCTGCAAAAGCGTCCCTTTACCCTCAACGTCGGCAAAGACATCCTTCAGACCCGCACGCTTATCATTGCCAGCGGAGCCTCCGCCCGCTGGCTCGGCCTGCCCCACGAGCAGGCGCTCATCGGACACGGCGTCTCCTCCTGCGCCACCTGCGATGGTTTCTTTTTTTCCGGAAAAGAAATCGCGGTAATCGGCGGCGGCGACTCCGCCATGGAAGAAGCGCTCTTCCTCACCCGCTTTGCCAGCAAGGTCACGCTCATCCACCGCCGCGACCAGTTCCGCGCTTCCAAGATCATGCTCGACAGGGCCCAAAAAAATCCCAACATCCACTTCCTCACCGACACCATCGTGGAAGACGTTCTCGACGTTGAAAAGAAGGAAGTCACCGCACTGCGCCTGCGCAACATGAAAACCGGCAAGGGCTCGGATCTCCCCGCTAGCGCCATGTTCCTCGGCATCGGGCACATCCCGAATGCCAAGATATTCGAAGGCCAGCTTGATATGGATCAGGACGGCTACGTGATCTCGCGCGACTATGTCCTCACCCGAGTGCCCGGAGTCTACGCCTGCGGAGATGTCCAGGACCGGCGCTACCGCCAGGCGGTAACCGCCGCCGGTAGCGGCTGCATGGCTGCCATAGAAGTAGAAAAATTTCTGGAAGAACAAGGCAGATGATTAGTTCATCACGGCACAGCCATTCGTAGAGACGGGGCTGCCCCCGTCTCTGCAGCGCCAGCGCCCACGTGGCGTTCAGCCTACTGAGTTGACTCTTCTTCGGGAGCGCCGTGCCGCCGCAGTAATTGGGGAAGGTTCTGGGAAAACGCCGACCGCGGCAATACCATATCGCAGCCGACTTCGTGCGCCTTCTGCTTCAGGTCGCCTTGCACGTGGGAGAGGAAGCCGATGATCGATGTCCCCTTCTTCAGCTTGCTTTTCAGCTTGGGAATTAGCGTCAGCGGCTTGGCGTTTACATTGTTCAGATCGAAGATGATCAGCGAGGGCCGCTCTTCCCCATTCTGCTGCATGTGATCGAGCAGGTCTTTCTCGCTTTTGACAAATTCCACCTTCACGTTGAGCTTGCGCGCAGTCTCCTGGATTTTTGCCATGAAAAACAAATCGTCGATGAAGGCAAAAATGCGGGGCGCCCCATTGTGGTTGGCAGGCAGCGGCTCAGGATCAGCGGGCTTGTAAGAAGGCGCGAATCCCGGCCGTCCGCGTGAACCTTTGCTGCCGTTGCTGCCGCCCTGTCCGGCGCGATAGCTGTGATCCATGGGAGCGGTATAGATACCGCTGTGCTCCTGGCGATCGCGGCCCATGGGGCCGCCGCGATGTTGATTGGGCGGGCGCCGTCCACGCCGCCGCCTGTTTCTCCCTCCACCACCGCCAGAGGGATTTCCCGGTCCTACGTTCATAAATTTTTCTCGTTGTTCAATTCTGCTGTTTTCAACTCGAAGGGTCCGTTCTGTGCTGCCCGTATTGTGCCGTTCTCAGAGGATGCGCAACCCCACACAAAAGCCTGCGCAAAAACCCAATGCGGCTGGAAAAAAATTCACTCGTGAATGATCTTTATCCGCTTTGGCGCCTGGAGCTTATGGGGCGCAGAGGGCCAGCACAGGAGCGTGGCCGCTAGGGAACACAGTGATGTTAACCGCGAACCGCCGCTCCGCGCAAGCCCAAAGTAGATGTAATTTTTCACAGGAGTTACTGTAGTCATGTGGTGGCTCTGGCCGCCCATCAGACGACAAGTCTGTGCGCCCCTTTCAAGTGCCGCTGGTCACCTGATGCGCCCATTGCATAGCCTGCCAGTGCAATTCCGCCACCAC
>QIAS01000277.1 GCA_003225615.1 Acidobacteriota bacterium
TGGGGATCTCCAGAATCACATCCATGAGCGAGAGCAGCCCGAGGAAAAACAAATCATTGTCGCCATGCGGTACGCGAAGCCCGAGCAGTTCGCAAAACCGCGCGCGCACCAGTGCCGACAGCACCAGTTCAGTCGATTTCTGTTGCGCCGCGCCCAGAGTCGCAATCAGGCGCACCCACCGCCTTATCTCGCGCTCGCCCATCATGGAAAGCGCGTGCCGCACCGAATGAATTTCGCTGCTGAAACTGAAGATAGCGGAATTCAGATAGCGCAGCAGGCGATAGCAGATGGAAGCTTCGCCCTTGATGATTGTCTCGATTTCCCGCAAATCCATCTCGGGACGCGCCACCGCTTGCAGCATACGCAGGTAATTGATGCGGTTGGCAGGAATTTCATGTGTGCTCATGACCTCA
>QIAS01000200.1:0-3029 GCA_003225615.1 Acidobacteriota bacterium
AGGTTTCTTCGGCCAGATCAGCTCCAAATGTTTTGGATGAGAGGTCGACCGCGGTTAAGCAAACACCGCTGACTGCGATGCTGTTGCCTTCGCGCAGTTCTTTCGTGAGACGTGGGGCCGACACGGTGAGGCGGCGCCTGCCATGCTGATACTTAATGCTGGCGATCTTGCCGACTTCTTCAATGATGCCGGTGAACATAAGATCTCCTCTGAACAATTCATAATAGACCGCTGCAACTCCGTGAAAACAGAATCCACCACGGAGTCACAGAGACAGGGAGCAAAACTATCAATTCAGAATCCATGGTGGCGAGACGGGGTTTGAAAATCGAAAATTACAATTGGAAATCGAAAATCATTACTCATACGGGTCCCGCAAATATCCTTCTACCGCGAAGTCTTCTCCGAAGCGGTGCAATTTCAGCGATTTAATGTAAGCGGCCTCGCTCATTTTGCGAAAACCGGCCCCGGCCGCGAAGGGCACTGAACCGGTGCCCGCAAGGATTTTCGGCACGTAGTAAAGAAATACTTTGTCCACCATTCCGGCAGCCAGCGCGGCCCAGTTCACCATGGCGCCGCCCTCGATCAGTAGACTCGTGATCTCCAATTCGCCGAGGCGTTTGACAATGCCTATCATGTCCGGGCGCCCGTCCGGCATTACGGGAGCAACCTGCTCTACCCGGATACCTCGCGCCCGCAATGCCTGTTTTTTCTTCTCCTCCGCAAAGGAACAAAGGACAACGACGTCATCCTTGGCGGTGTTCACTACGCGCGAATCGTGTGGAAGACGGAGATGAGAATCGAGAATTAATCGCAGAAGCGGCCTCCGGCGAGGGCGTCCACTACGGTCGGTGAGCAGAGGGTCGTCAGCAATAATCGTGCCCACGCCGACCAGGATAGCGTCATGCTGGTGACGAAGTTCGTGTACGTGCGCGCGTGCCGTTTCGCTGGTGATGTAGCCGCCAGTCGTACCGCCCGCGCCCAGTGCCGTGGGATTGTGCGACTCTCCTGGAGGCGGCGCGATCTTCCCATCCAGGGTCATGGCGGCTTTCAGAGTCGTCAGAGGAGTCTTATGGCGAATGTACTTGGCAAATGACTCGTTGAGCTGCCTGGCCTCGTCCTCAAACCCGGCAACGTCAATTTCTATGCCGGCGGCCTGCAGCCGTGCGAAGCCGCGGCCGCTCACCATAGGATTGGGATCTTGAATACACGCGACGACCCGGCGAATCCCGGCCGCAATAATCGCTTCCGTGCACGGAGGCGTGCGACCTTGGTGAGAGCAGGGCTCGAGATTAAGGTACAAGGTCGCGCCACGGGATTTGTTGCCTGCCATCTCGAGTGCGAGCACTTCCGCGTGTTTGACTCCGTCGAACGTGTACGTGCCGCACCCAACCACTTCTCCAGCCCGATCGACGATCACCGCGCCTACGTTAGGATTCGGCGACGTCAAGCCGGCCCCCGCGCGGGCAAGTTCGATTGCGCGGAGAAGAAACCATTCCTCGGTTTGGGTCAGGTTAGCCACAGAGACACTGGGGCACAGAAGAGACTCAACAATATGCGACAGAAGATTCTATTGCGTGCGGGGCGGAAAGAAGAAATCTTCGCTCTCATCCGGTTCGGCAAAGGCTGCCCCACTGCGCGCTTTGGGGCCGTGTCGCACGGGGACGAGCCTGTCTGCGTAGGGATCTGCGGGATGGGGTGGTTTGCGACCGCGTATTCGTTGCCAGAACTCCCGCAGAATCCGGGGCAGAAAATCACGCATGCGGATTTCGGCCATGTAAGCCCCTCATCTCCCCTTGGCGAGCCTACCCCTCGCGGATTCAAGCGAACAGAGACTCCACAAATTCCTTTGGATCAAACGGCAGCAGGTCGCCTGCTTTCTCGCCCACGCCAACATAGCGTACGGGCACTCCCAGTTCGCGGGAGATCGCAACCACTACACCGCCCTTGGCCGTGCCATCCAGTTTTGTCAACACGATCCCCGTCACGCCGGCAGACTGAGTAAATAAGCGCGCCTGCTGGAGCCCGTTTTGGCCAGTCGTCGCATCCATTACCAACAGTGTTTCGTGCGGCGCTCCGGGAATGATTCGTTGGGCGGTGCGGCGCATCTTCTCCAGTTCGGCCATTAAATTAGTCTTGGTATGCAATCGGCCGGCTGTGTCCACGATCACATAGTCTGTATGCCGCGCGCTGGCAGACTGCAACGCGTCGAACAGTACCGCGGCAGGATCGCCGCCGGGCTTGGTCTTGATGACCTCGGTGCCGGTGCGGTCGCCCCAGACTTCCAATTGCTCGATTGCCGCCGCGCGAAACGTGTCGGCAGCGCACATCAGAACGGTCTTGCCGTCTGAGCGAAATACTTGCGCCAGCTTGCCGATCGTGGTGGTCTTTCCCGTCCCGTTTACTCCGACCACCAAAATGACTTCAGGAGTTCCATCCACTCGGCGCACTGGCTGAGTGTTTGCCGCAGTCAGGATGGCCAGCAATTCTTCCTTGAGCAAGCGCTTCAGTTCGTCAACGTCCTTGATCTGTTTACGGTCGGCCTTTTCACGCAGCTTTTGCAGGACTTCCTGCGTCGTCGTGCTGCCCAAGTCCGCGCCGATCAGGGTAGCTTCCAGGTCGTCCAGGGTGGCACGGTCGATTTCTTTGCTGAAGGCAACTGCTTCTTCAATTCGTTCGGTGAGGTTCTCCCGCGTGCGGGTTACCGCTTCCTTCATGCGATCGAGGAAGCTAGGTTGCTGTTCCAGGCTGCCGAAAAGGGTCTGAATCATAAAAATCCGTGAATAACTTGCTGCCGTTTCAATTATAGCGATCGCACGGATAATGCGCTGATTAGCACCGGGCCAACTTTGAGATTCGTGAAAAGAACAAAAACTTTCCCAAGCAGGCAATTAAGAAGAATCAGAAGCGAGAGGTTTCGACTGCCAGAGTGTCTTTGGAAGCGGGAGCAGGCGTTTCGAGAGCGGTAACCTGCGCAGGCGGTTCCCCGGTTGCGGCTGCCAATGGTGTTGCCGCCACTGATGTTGCCG
>QIAS01000200.1:3191-4912 GCA_003225615.1 Acidobacteriota bacterium
TGGTAAGGTCGATTGGTGGTAAGAGCGTCAAACGTATCGTCCACCGCGATCACGCGCGCCAGCAGGGGAATCTGATCGGCCTTTAGCCCATAGGGATAGCCGCGTCCATCGAGGGACTCATGGTGAAGCTCTATGCCGGGCAACATCTCTTTCAACTGCTGCACCGGACGCAGAATGTTCGCGCCCTTGGTGGTATGGGTTTTCATGATCTCGTATTCGCTCGGAGTCAGGGCGCCGGGCTTCTTGAGAATACGATCTTCGATACCGATCTTACCCACATCGTGCAACTGGGCTGAGATGCGAAGTTTCTCGATAAATTCTTCATCCTGGCCCATTTCGCGGGCGATCATCATGGAGTAGCGGGTTACACGATCAGAGTGGCCGCGAGTGTACGGATCCTTTTCGTCGACTGCGCCGGCCAGCATCTGGATGGATCCCATGAACAGAGCACGGTTTTCTTCCGCGGCGCGCTTCAGATCGAGCACGAACTGCTCGAGTTCTTCCGACATGACGTTAAACGTATCCGCCAGCTCGCCGATTTCAGTGCGGCTCTTCAAATGTACGCGCTGCGAGAAATCGCCGCGGGCGATGGCACGGCTCGATTCGGTAAGCACTTCCAGAGGATTCGTAATACGGCGCGCCGCGAAGATACTTAAACCCATGCTGACCAGTACAGCCAGCAGAGCCAAGAGGCGCGCGGTACGTTGCATTTCGTAAATTCCGCGATAGGCCTCGTGGCGGGGCTTCTGGACCACCACCGCCCAATCCAGCGCAGTTACCGGGCTGTAGGTGCCGAGCATGGCCACGCGGTTTTTGCCTTCGCTGAGGGTGAATTCGTTAGTCGCGGCGAGCTGCACCTTGTTGCCTTCGTCCACAAAGCTGCGGACGATCTCGAGGTTCTTCATGTCCTGGCCGGTGGCATACTCGGGCGTGGCTGCCGCCACTAGCCGTCCCTGGCTGTCCACCACGTAGGGGGTAAGACCTCCGCCGCTAACTTCCTTCAAGCGTCGGATCAGGAATTGCAGATCAACCACCGAGCCAATCATGCCGAGGAAACGGTCACCGTACATAACCGGCGAACTGACCAGCACCACAGTGCGTGCGGACTTGCCGCTGCCGACCAACAACGCCTGACCGTTGTAAATGCGCCCGTCGCGCGCCGCCGTGTAAGCTCGCTCCAGTTCGCGTTGCAGAAATGCGTCCGGCGCGATGCGGCCTGCCGAGATTCCCTTTGCCTCGGAATTAAGCAGAGTCGCGTAAGCGATGTCCTCGGACGACGAAACAAAATTCTCCAACAAGGCGCGCAGTTCCGGCGCTTCCACCTTTTGCGACGTGATGTCGCCGCCGCTGGCCACTTGAATCGCTGAAGACAGGTTCGACAGCATCATGCGCAGGGTCTCTTCGTGCTGCGAGATGTCGTCCGCCAGCGAGCGCGTTACGGTGTTCTGCAGCAGCATCTCGTTCGTCTTGAGCCGGTCGCGGTTGATGGCCTCGACCTGCGCCGAGTAAAAATACATCGGTACAACGCTGATCAGAACGAGCACACTGAGGATTACATACAGAATCGGCAGGCGCGCGGGTATGGGCAGCTTTATGGGCAAAGTGGCTCTGCAGCGCCGCCCGGACACGGCGCGGAGTTTCGCTTATCTATAAAATTCTACTGGCAATGCTGTCCGGGCCGGGCAAAACGACCGAGACATTACCATTACGAAAGTACTTGT
>QIAS01000201.1 GCA_003225615.1 Acidobacteriota bacterium
AAGGTGCGGTGGTATTACTGACGAAAGCGATGGCCATCGATCACGGCGCGCAGAAAATTCGCGTAAACTGCATCTGCCCCGGCGACACCGATACAGCCATGTTGCGCAACGAAGCGCAACAATTGGGCGAGCCGAGCGAAAGATTCTTGGCAGAGGCGGCCCGCCGTCCCCTCGGACGCGTCGGAAAACCTGAGGAGATCGCGCAGGCCGCGCTGTATCTGGCCAGCGACGCCTCATCGTTTGTCACGGGCACGGCCCTTGTCGTCGACGGAGGTGGGCTCGCGGGATCGATTTAACTCTATCGCTAGAGAGGGGGCTTAGCCCCGTCTGTCCGGCGGCACGGCACTGCTTCCTAGGAGACCCCAAGCGGCCTCGCGGAAAATCGCATGAAATTGAATTTTCAAAATGCGCTTACTGAATAAAGTCGCTCTCATTACCGGCGGAACTTCCGGCATCGGAGAAGCTACCGCTCTCCTTTTCGCCAACGAAGGTGCCAAAGTCACCATTACCGGCCGTAACGAGGAACGGGGAAACGAGGTCACCGACCTCATCCTCAAAGGCGGCGGGCAGGCAATCTTTATCCAGACCGACGTCAGCAAAGCCGACGATTGTCGCCGCGCCGTGGACGAAACTGTACGCGCCTTTGGCCGACTCGACATCCTGTTCAATAACGCTGGCGTTTTCTTCGCGCATACTGCTCTCGATTGTTCCGAACAGGAATGGGATTTGCAAATTGATATCAATCTTAAAGGTACATTTCTGATGTCCAAGTTCGCTTTGCCGGGCATGATTGCCCAAGGCAGTGGCGTGATTATCAACAATAGTTCCGGTTGGGGCCTGGTGGGCGGAGATGCGGCGGTGGCTTACTGCGCTTCTAAAGGCGGAGTGGTGCTGCTGACGAAAGCGATGGCGATTGACCACGGGCGCCAGGGTATCCGCGTGAACTGCATCTGTCCCGGTGACGTGGATACGCCGATGCTGCCCGAAGACGCTCGTTTGCGAGGATTGAATTGGGATAAATATCTAGCGGGATGCGCGAACCGGCCCATGGGACGGATCGGCACGCCGGATGAAATCGCCAAGGCCGCCCTGTTTCTGGCTTCGGATGATTCTTCGTTTATGACGGGAGCCGCTCTGGTGGTGGACGGGGGCGGCACCGCAGATTAGTCCGCTTGAATGGTGCCCTGGGCGGAGTTTGGTGGGGCTGCGTTCCCGCGGAGCAGAAGAAAAACATATTTTGCGCCCAGTATCAGGGGACCGATCAGAACCCCAAACCATACAGGCTTTACGTACCAGTGCGGATCGGTGTCGCTCGCTATTTGTCTGAACCAGTAACCGTCGGACGCCAATCCTGCAATCAGTGACAGCATGATCAGCAAATGCAGGACTCGCCGTGCTCGAATTTGCGCAGGCCCGAACAGCAACACAAACCACAGGGCCCATAGCCCGGCGGCTGCGCCAAACACGGAGAGAAAAGTTTGCAGGGTTCCGTCGGAAGATTTCAGAGCGTTTACGCCGGTGGCTAGACTAAAGCCAAGCGTCACCAGAACCAGGAACACGCCTATCGGCAGAAGCGGACCGACCAACATGCTGGTTGGAAGCAGACCAAGAACTATTTCGAGCCATTTCCACCGGCTGAATTTTGCAATTTGCATAGTTGACGTGTTGCGATCATATTCCAATGGCCTGCCGCTTCAATTACTCTGTTGAGGGTTTAAAGTTACTTCGGGAATCACTGTTCCTTTGTGTCGGAATGCCGCAGTAGGGTGCCGGTTTGACTGAAAACACAATCACGACCCGCAGCCGCGCTCGTTCTCAACAGTGGTTTGAGCGGGCCCAGCAATCGTTGGTTGAGGGCGTGAACTCGCCTTCGCGGGGAGCCTCGGTTTACCGAGGTGGCCCGGTGGTTCTCGAGCGTGGCCGCGGTTCGCACGTGTGGGACGCGGACGAAAACGAATAC
>QIAS01000202.1 GCA_003225615.1 Acidobacteriota bacterium
GGCTTGAGTTGTAGAGATGCGGCTGGCCGCGTTCCTATGGATGCAATTAGTCCGCCATGACTTTTGGTGCTTTCGGAGCTTTCGGCGACTCGGCCATCGCCAACCTCTGGACGCGGCTGTGATGACGTCCGTAGCCGAAGTAAATGAACATGCCGATTGCTAACCAGATGATTAGTCGCAACCAGGTATCGCGCGGCAAGGAGACCATCATCAAGCCAGAAACCAAAATGCCCATGATCGGCACAAACGGCACCCACGGCGTCTTGAAAGGCCGCTCGAGCTCAGGCCGGCGCACTCGAAGGATCCACACGCCGGCGCAGACGATCACAAACGCCAAAAGCGTCCCGATACTCACCAACTCACCCAGGATGCCAATCGGCACCAAAGAGGCAAAGATGGCAACGAAGATTCCCACAATAATGCTGCAAATCCAAGGCGTGCGAAAACGGGGATGCACCGAGCCCGCCCACTCCGGCAGCAGGCCGTCCCGCGACATGGAAAAGAAGACCCGCGATTGTCCCAGCAACATCACGAGCATGACGCTGCCCAATCCCGCAATCGCTCCTATCTTTACCAAAATGCTGCCCCACCGCACACCGGTTTGATCAATTCCGACCGCCACCGGATCAGGCACATTGAGCGCGGAATATGGAACCAGCCCTGTCAGCAAGCCCGAGACCAAAATGTAAAGAATGGTGCAGATCACCAGCGATCCGAGAATCCCGATTGGCATGTCGCGTTGCGGGTTTTTGGCTTCCTGGGCTGCCGTGGAGACAGCGTCAAACCCGATGTAGGCAAAGAAAATTACTGCCGCTCCGCGCGCCACTCCCGACCAACCGTAGTGTCCGAACTCGCCCGTATTCGGCGGAATAAAAGGATGCGAGTTCGCTTGAGCCGCCGCCGGATGCTTTAGCAAATAAGCGCCCGCAATCGCTATGAACGTAAGCACGATCGCGACCTTGACAATCACAATCCCTGAGTTCAGATTTGCCGATTCCTTGATGCCGATGACCAGAATCAACGTGACCAGCGCGATTGCGATGAATGCGACCAGGTTGAACACTCCCTGCACGTGCGGCAGCCCAGCCGGATCCACGCCATGCGACCGCAGCGTGGGGAGAACCGTGGCCAGCCGCTCCCAGCGCCCGTTGTACATCACCATCTGGGTGCCCGGAGTTGCCGTCAACGTCGGTGGAAGATGAATCCCGAAGTCCTGCAGAAAGCTGTTTACGTATCCGCTCCAGCCCGAGGCGACCGTGGCTGCCCCGAAGGCATATTCGAGAATTAAGTCCCAGCCGATAATCCAGGCAAAAATCTCTCCCAGCGTTGCATACCCGTAGGTGTAGGCCGAACCGGCGATGGGGATTAACGAAGCAAACTCGGAGTAGCACAGGCCGGCGAAAGCACAGGCGATGCCTGCGAGAATGAATGAAAGCACGATGGCCGGCCCCGCGTATTGTGCGGCGGCGGCGCCGGTCAAAACAAAAATTCCGGCGCCGATAATGGCTCCGATACCCAAAGTGATCAGATTCGTGGCTCCCAGAGCGCGCTTGAGAGCGTGCTGGCCCTCTTCATGCGTCTCGGTGAGAATCATGTCTATGGGTTTAGTGGCGAAAAGATTGGCCATTGCTATCGATTCTCCTTAAGGGTCACATCGCCGCCGCGGATCGCCGAACTGTCCGCCGCGACCACAGGTAATACACCGGAATCCCCAGCAGCACGATGATCAGGCCCGGCCAAGTGTACTGCGGTTTGTAGCGCAATAGTACGACATCAATAAACAGCGCCATCAAGATATATATCGCCGGAAGCACCGGGTAGCCGATCGCCCGATAAGGCCGCGGCGCGTCGGGGTGCGTCCGCCGCAGTACGAACAATCCCACAATGGTCAGAATGTAAAACACCAGCACGGCAAAAATTATGTAGTCCAACAGTTGGTTGTAACTTCCGGAGAGGCAGAGTACGCACGTCCATATCATCTGCACCATCAGCGAAACCGATGGCGTCTTATATTTTGGATGCAATTTGGCGACGTTGCGAAAAAACAGGCCGTCCTTGGCCATGGCGTAGTAGACGCGGGCGCCCGCCAGAATCAAACCGTTGTCGCAGCCGAAGCCAGAAATCAGAATGGCGAAGGCCATGAGCGCTCCGCCCAATGATCCAAACATCTGGATCATGACCGCTGTGGCGACGCGGTCCTCGGTAGCGTACTTGATGCCGCGCTCCAGGATCGTGGCTCCATTCGGGCTGCCATCCAGCGGCAGCACGTTCAGGTAAATCACGTTGCAGAGCACATAGAGCAGGATGACCACCCCCGTACCCAAGGCGAGCGACAGCGGCAGGTTGCGGCTGGGATTCTTTACTTCGCCGGCCGTGAAGGTGACGTTGTTCCAGGCGTCGGCAGAAAATAAAGATCCCACCTGCGCGACCGCTAGAATCGTGAGAGTACCCACCATTACCGTCGGTCCGCCCACTCCCACCTGTACAGCGTGCTGCGCGCCAAGTCCGGCATTGCGCCAGAAGTTTCCGTGAAAGTTCGCCGCAATCGCCTGCGCGTTGCGGCCAATGAATATGCCAAGCAAGACTAGCCCGAAGAGAGCGGATGCCTTCGCAATTGTGAAAATGTTCTGGATGATCGCGCCAGTCCTAATCCCGAAAATATTGATCACCGAAAGCACAACCACTACGATGATGGCCACCAGGTTTTGCGTGTTCCATCCCACATCCATGTTGCCCAAAACCATGGGGCCGATTTTGATCGGTGGCACTTTCCAGAAATGGATGATCCAGTTTGACGAGGAAATAGAAGGAAAGAAGACTCCGAGAAACTTTCCACAAGCCACGCCCACGGCGGCGATGGTGCCGGTTTGAATTACCAGGAACAGCGTCCAGCCATACAGAAATCCCCACAACGGGC
>QIAS01000203.1 GCA_003225615.1 Acidobacteriota bacterium
GATTCCCTACTGCGCGTCATCAATGACATTCTGGACTTTTCCAAGATCGAAGCCGGCAAGCTGGACCTCGATCCCATCGATTTCAATCTCCACGATAACGTGATGGAAACCACTAAGGCAATGGCGGTTCGGGCCCACCAGAAAGGCTTGGAACTGGTGACGGAGATTCTCTCCGAAGTGCCCCAGCAAGTTTTGGGAGACCCCGGGCGCCTGCGCCAGGTGCTGGTCAACCTGGTCGGTAACGCCATCAAGTTCACGCAACAGGGAGAAGTGCTGGTAAGGGTGGAGCGAGTCGCTAGTGAGGGCAGCGGCCTGCAGTTGAAGTTCACGATTTCCGACACCGGAATCGGGATTGCTCTGGAAAAGCAAAGCCTCATTTTCGAAGCCTTCACCCAGGCGGACAACAGCATGAGCCGATCCTATGAAGGAACCGGGCTTGGCCTGGCGATTGCTTCCCGGCTCATAGGAATGATGGAAGGAAAAATCTGGCTGCAGAGCACACCGGGGGAAGGCAGTACTTTTTTCTTCACGGTATCCCTGGGCATCAGTCGGAGCGCGCGCGCGGCGCCGGTTTCAACCTTGCGGGCAGACCTGCTGCACGTGCCTGTGCTGGTGGTCGACGATAACGCTACTAACCGCCGCGTGCTGGTTAACATCACCGAGAACTGGGGCATGCAAGCCAGCGCGGTCAGCAGTGGGTCGGGCGCTCTGGAGGCCTTGGAACGCGCGCAGAATGCCGGCAAATCATTCCGGCTGGCGTTAATTGATTCACAAATGCCCGCCATGGACGGTTTTCAACTGGCACAGTGCATCCGGCAGAACCCGGCACTGGCGGGAGCCATGATAATGATGCTGACCTCAGCCGGTCGGCCCGGCGATGCGGCGCGGTGTCGCGAACTGGGCATTGCCGCGTATCTGCTCAAGCCGATTCGCAAAACCGAGCTGCTGGCAGCCATTCTGCAGGTTCTGGGACATACGCGTGACACCAAGCCAAGCCTGGTTACCCGTCATGCGTTGCGCGAGGCGCGCCGCCATCTTCGTATCCTGCTCGCTGAAGATAATCCTGTGAACCAAAGAGTGCTGCTCGGCATGCTGCAGAAAATCGGGCATCAGGCAGTGATTGCCGGCAGTGGCCTGGAGGCGATTGCGCTGCTGAAGCGTGAGACTTTCGACGTGGTCTTTATGGATATCCAGATGCCGGAAATGGACGGGCTCACTGCCACGGCGAAAATCCGCCAAGAGGAAAAAAAGAGCGGGGCCCACATTCCGATCATTGCTATGACGGCGCATGCTATGAAAGGCGACCGGGAGCGCTGCCTGGACAGCGGCATGGACTCCTATTTGGCTAAGCCGATCACTTCTGAGCAAGTAGCTGACGTCCTCGATAGACTTTTTGGCCTGCAGGACACTTCCGCCCTCGGACACTTTGCGGATTGGAGCAGCGCTGCTGCGCTCGAGCGCGTGA
Source organism: Acidobacteriota bacterium (assembly GCA_003225615.1). GTDB lineage: Bacteria > Acidobacteriota > Terriglobia > Terriglobales > Acidobacteriaceae > QIAS01. The sequence goes on from QIAS01000203.1 coordinate 1,466, forward strand.
ACGGTGACGAAAAGGTGCTGCGCGACATTTTGGAAATCTTTTTGGAAGAATATCCCAAGTTTCTATCCCAGATGCGTCGCGCTTTGGCCGAGAGAACGCCGGAGTTGTTGCAAGAGGCAGCTCACAAGCTGGGGGGGGAACTCACTTACCTCGGGGCTATGGAAATCGCCACTGCCGCGCAGGGCATTGAAGAATTGGGCGGGAAGCTTGACTTGGACGGCGCCAGCCATGCGCTGGACAGGTTTGAAAAGCAGCTATCCGGGTTGGCGTTGCGCATTCGTGAGGAAGTGCGGGCAAGCAGCGGAATCAGGGCCGCGCAGCAGCTCAACAGCACAACGCAGGCAGCGCATAGAGCGGGAGACAACGCCTAGTACAGTGCAGAATCGCTAGTGCTTTGAAAAAAGGCAGGAGTGGCTGTAGGCCGGCTGGATCAATGTACGTTCGACTTCGATGTTGAGCGGTTCTCCACAATCTCCAGCTGCGCCACGATAGAGCCGACCACTTCGGCTGCGGGGCGGGATAGCTCAAATACTTCCCGAGCACCGTAATTGATGGCAGATTGTAATGCCAGGACGTCAGGCTCATCCGGAGAAACCACCGCCACAAAAGCCCGCGGAAAAACCAAATGCAGGACGCCCGCCAAAGGCCAACCATCACCGCCCTCGCCCAGCCGCGAAGAAACCACCGCAAGCTCAAAGTAATGCTGAGTCATGGCCAGCAAGGCCGTAGGAAGATCGCGGGCGACGATGGTCACGAAGCCTTTCTCGGTGAGCGCCGACTGGAAACTGGAGAGTACACCCACGTCGGAGTGCACGACCAGTGCGAGTCTTGGAGCCCTGGCTGATGTTGCTTTGGCCGTCACCGGGAACGCTCCACAGCACGCTTTGAGATCAGACGGTTCAAAGCGGAAATCAGCTCGCTTATTTCAACCGGTTTGTGAGCCATGTAGTCGACTCCCATGTCCAGAGCGGCGCGAGAATTCGGAACACTGGCAAAACCTGTATAGATCACGATTGCGGGCCTTGGTTTTACCCTTTGCGCCGCCCGTGCGACCTCCAATCCGATGTCCTCCCGCTCCATATTCAAATCTGTGATTACCGCGTCGAACTTCTGACCGTTGTGCAGCAGGTTGAGTGCCTCAGCGCAGCTTTGCGCGGTCAGCACCTGGTACCCCTCGTTCTCAAACACCATTTGGAGTGTCTGGAGAATACTGGTCTCGTCATCTACGAGAAGAAGCAGACGTTTGCGAGGCATGATGAGATCCCGAGGGGGAATGGTTTGTGTATTCTAGCATTCCTAGGGCCAAATGTCCCTGACGCAGTCGCTACCTGGTCTGCAGTCTCGCTTGAGGAAAGAGAATGAATTCGGCGACGCTAGCGATGAGGGGCACGCCTAAGTTATTGTGCGGCAAGGGATAGCGACACCGAACGTCGAGAAATAAGGCGAAACAAGGCAGA
>QIAS01000204.1 GCA_003225615.1 Acidobacteriota bacterium
GGCCCCATCTCGGTGCCGGTGGGTCACGGCACTCTGGGGCGCGTGATGAACGTCATTGGAGAACCGGTCGACAAGCTTGGCCCTATCCAGCACACGCAAAAGATGCCGATTCATCGTCCTGCGCCGCCTTTCGATGAACAGGCAACCACGGCGGAGATGTTCGAGACCGGAGTCAAGGTCATTGATCTGATCCAGCCCTTCCTCAAGGGCGGCAAGATTGGCCTGTTCGGCGGCGCCGGCGTCGGCAAAACCGTTGTCATCATGGAATTGATCAACAACGTCGCCAAGCAGCATGGCGGCTTTTCGGTATTCGGCGGAGTGGGGGAGCGCACCCGCGAAGGCAACGATCTGTGGCTGGAAATGAGCGAGTCCGGCGTCATCAAGCCTGGCGACCCGGAGCACTCCAAGGCTGCGCTTATCTACGGACAGATGACCGAACCGCCCGGGGCCCGCTTGCGCGTGGCATTGACCGCCCTCACCGTCGCTGAATATTTCCGCGACATCGAAGGCGCTGACACGCTCCTCTTCATTGACAACATTTTCCGCTTTACCCAGGCAGGCGCCGAAGTCTCCGCGCTGCTCGGCCGCATGCCCAGCGCCGTCGGTTACCAGCCCAACCTGGCCACCGAAATGGGCGAACTGCAGGAACGCATTACTTCGACGAAACGAGGTTCTGTCACTTCGGTGCAGGCGATTTACGTGCCCGCCGATGACTTAACCGATCCCGCCCCGGCCACCACATTCGCGCACCTCGATGCCACTACGGTGCTTTCGCGAGCTTTGACGGAGATCGGAATTTATCCGGCCGTCGATCCCCTGGCCTCTACTTCGCGCATTCTCGATCCCCGCATCGTGGGCCAGGACCACTACGATGTGGCTCAGGCGGTCAAGAAGGTATTGCAGACCTACAAGGATCTGCAGGACATTATTGCAATTCTCGGCATCGACGAGCTCAGCGAAGATCAGAAACTGACTGTGACGCGAGCGCGCAAGATCCAGCGCTTCCTGTCGCAACCCTTCCACGTCGCCGAGCAGTTCACCGGGTCCCCGGGCCGGTACGTAAAAATTCAAGACACGGTAAGAGGCTTTAAGGAAATTGTCCGGGGCAAGCACGACGACATTCCCGAGCAGGCGTTCTACATGAAAGGCGGGATTGAAGAGGTGCTCGAAGCGGCCGAGAAGCTGAAGAGCGCGGCAGCAGCCTAGCAGCTTTGCCTCCCAAGCCATCAGCCTTCAGTGCCCAAGCCCGAGAAGCGGATGATTAACAAGCTGATGCGTCATTATTGAAATGCCTGACACTTTCCAACTCGAAATCGTCACACCGGAAAAGCTGGTAGTCCAAGACGAGGTAGAGGAGATGCAGATTCCCGGCAAGAACGGGTATCTTGGCATCCTTCCCGGACACGCTCCGCTGATCACCGAGCTGGCCGTAGGCGAGATCAGTTACCGCAAGGGCGCGGAGACGCACTTCCTCGCCGTCGCCTGGGGATTCGCCGAAGTATTGCCCGACAGGGTCACCATTCTGGCAGAAACCGCCGAGCGCGCCGAGGAGATCGATGTAAAACGCGCCGAGGAGGCCAAGCAGCGCGCCCAGGAGCGCCTGCAGAGCGGAAAAACAGAAACCGACTACGGCCGCGCGCAAACCTCGCTGCAGCGTGCTGAAACCCGCCTGGACGTGGCCGAAAAGGGCAAATCTTAACCGGCGCAAGTTCTTCAGGCGCTGTCATTTAATGGCAATTGTACATACAATCTTGTACATACATAACTGTACCTACAAAATGTTCCACGTGGAACATTGTTGCAGCAGGCCTGCCGCTGAGTTGCGAAGATGTGATCCAAGAAACAGAAAGCCGCCGGTTACCCGGCGGCTTTTTTGTTCACCCTCTTCGACTACCAGAGACCCCGATCAAAAGCCCCACCGTCCGTAGCCGCCACCGCGATAGCTGGATTGATAGCCGCTTCGGTAGCCGCTCATGTACTGCTGCTGGTAGGCGCCCTTGTTGCCGTATCCGCTGTGATAGCCGCGGTCCGCGCCGCCGTAAGCTCCTCGCGGATTCGGGTTGAAAGGTTTGCCGCTGGACATATCCTGACGGGCCACTAAAGACCCATCCTGGAAGCCCTGGTTGTAGCCGGCGTTGCCGTAGCCACCATTGCCGTAGCCACCGTTGTAACCGCCGTTGCGCCCGTACCACGGCTGGTTCCCGCGATACCAGGGCTGGTTGGAGCCATTGTTGCCGCGCCGGTAGCCATAATCGTCGCGGTCACCATCGCCATCGCGATCACGCCAACGGCTATTGCCGCGATTGCGCTGCCAGCGGCCATCGTGATCGCCATCGCGGTCGCGCCAATCGTCACGATCGCGATCCCGGCCATTACGATATTGATCTCCATGCCGGTGATCCCTGTCACGATGGTGATCGTCATCCCGGTCGCGGTCCTGAGCCAATGCCAAACCGCTCAGAGCCAAAGTCACTACAAGTGCGAATGCTGCCATTTTTATTTGCCGCATCTTCGTTTCCTCCCACCAGGGCCGGTCTTGGAGAGAAGGGCGGCTTTCGCTCTCTTTGACCGAGTTGTCTACCCCGTTATTCCCCGGGTATCTACAAAGAACTGATGCGGGCTGCTCATTGCCGTGCTGCCCGGGTCACGTAAAGAATCGTCAACAATGCTATGGCATTCGTGTTGTGCTTCCGAAGACGCAGCTTTTTCTGAATATTTGGCCCGAAACTTTTTCTGCGGAGCAGTGTTGAACGCGCCCGCGCGTCAAGAGAAGGCACGTCCACAAGTAACCCTGCCCGATTACTTTGTGCTGGGCCTTCCCGGCAGGCAGAACAGATTCTTCTGTTACACTTTTTTGTTCCCACGACGGCAATCGAGAAAACGAGCGAGAGGTTCTTGGAAATCAGGCGCATAGGAGTGGTGGGCGCGGGCACGATGGGCAATGGCATTGCGCACGTGTTTGCGCGCAGCGGATACGAGGTGATCTTGTGCGACGTGGAGCGGTGGTTCCTCGACCGCGCCCTGGAAACGATCAGCAAGAACCTGGAGCGTGAAGTCGCCAAGAACAAGATCACGCTGAATGACAAGGCGGCGGCACTGAATCGCATCAAACCTGTCCTGCAGCGCGAGGAATTGCGCAACTGTGATTTTGTGGTGGAGGCGGCCACCGAGAAGTTTGACATCAAGGCGGAAATTTTTCGCGACCTCGACCGCATCTGCAGGCCGGATGTCACTCTCGCCTCGAATACTTCCTCGATCTCAATTACCCGGCTTGCGGCACTTACCAAACGTCCGGAAAAAGTGATTGGCATGCACTTCTTCAATCCGGTTCCGGTAATGAAGTTGGTAGAGGTCATTCGCGGGCTGGCTACCTCGCAGGAAACGTTTGCGGCGGTGCGCGAGCTTGCGTTGAAGCTGGAAAAAACGCCAGTCGAGGTCAACGACGCGCCGGGCTTCGTTTCCAATCGCGTCCTCATGCCCTTGCTGAATGAAGCCATGTACGCGGTGATGGAAAATGTGGCTACACCCGAGGCCGTGGACGAGGTCTTCAAACTGGGTATGGCCCATCCTATGGGGCCGCTGACCTTGGCGGATTTCATCGGCCTCGATGTCTGCCTGGACATCATGCGCGTGCTGCAGGATGGCTTCGGCGATCCCAAGTACCGGCCCTGTCCGCTGCTGATCAAAATGGTGGACGCGGGCTGGCTGGGAAGAAAGACGGGTAGAGGATTTTACAAATACTAGGCGCGCAATTTTAGAAATAGACGCGAATTTACGACCTGAATCAAATGACTACTGCGTGGGGAAAAGTCGAGCCAGACAATAAATCTGAAATTCCAGCGGGCCTATTCCATTTCTTGTTCGCTGCAGCTTGTGGCGTCTTCGCGGGCTGGGTAGACATCAAAATTGGCGACTTGCTGTTCACCGCGCTGCTGGTGCTTGCTCCTTGTATGCTGTTGGGAATGCTGCGGCCGCAGAAGCCGTGGCGATGGGTCATGCTCGTCGGAGTATGTGTGCCTTTGGCGCAACTATTCGCCTATTTTTTCCTGGCACAAAAGCCATACCGGGCACAGATTTATGGATCTTTGCTTGCCTTTCTTCCCGGCATCGCAGGTGCTTACGGCGGATCGATGATGCGCGGCGCGATTGATCATTTGATGGCTGGTACTTAGGGGATCGCAATACCCGGATGCAAGTCGCTGTTTCCGGCCCCACCCGCTCAAAGGTCTCAGATAACTAACAAGTCACTCCCGGTAAAAAGGCTTTGACGATATGCTGCCAAGCCATGGGAGTGTCGGTCTCGGTGCTGGCAAGCGGCAGCCGAGGGAATTGCGCTATTGTCAGCAGTACTTCTACACGCATCCTGCTGGATGCCGGTATCTCTTGCCGTGAAACCTTCAAACGCATAAAAGCCCTTGGTGAAGATCCCTACTCATTCTCCGCAATTCTCATCACCCACGAACATTCCGACCACGTTTATGGCTTGCGGGTTTTAGCGCGCAAAACCAAGATTCCGGTTTTCATGACAGGTGCGACGCACCAGGCCTGGGCGCGCTCGGTGCGCGATCAGCATGGCGAACGGCCCAAGCTCGAAAAGCTGGAAGCCTTTTCCTCAGGGCGAAGCTTCCAGATTGGTGATATCGCGGTCACCCCATTCACTATTCCTCACGATGCCGCCGATCCGGTGGGTTTCACTTTCCGCGCCGAAGGGGTAAAAGTTGGTTTTGCCACCGATCTGGGCTACATGCCGGCCAGTATTTGCGATCACCTGCGGGGCTGTGATGTGCTGGTTCTGGAATCGAACCACGATCTCGAAATGCTGCGCGGCGGCCCCTATCCCTGGGCGGTCAAACAGCGGGTCATGAGCCGCGTAGGACACCTTTCCAACGAAGCTCTCGCGGAATTCTTCGCCAACGATTATGATGGAGAAGCAGCATACGTGGTCTTAGCGCATCTTTCGGAGCAGAATAACCATCCTGCGATTGCCCGCGGAGCAGCCGAGAAGGCTTTGGGAGCTCGACAAACCTTGCTTCGCAACCGCGTGATGCTGGCTTCACAGGCCGTACCCTTGGATCCAATTCGACTGTAAGTGAAGTATGAGTCAGCAGTGTATTGAACCCCTCGTGGGCAAAATCCTGGCGGGCTGGCGTTATGACATTTCCGGCCTGGCGCCCGAGATGCGTGGCGACTACGAGCTTCATCTCGCAGCCTGCGAATACTGCCGCAGCCGGCAACGCCTGCACCGCACTATTGATGTTTCGCTGATTGTGCTGGCATCGGTTTCGGCGGGAATGTTCCTGCTGGCCTTTGGCGTGATTCGCCACTTTGGTCCGCGCCACACTCTGTGGCTGGAGATCGCCGCCCTGGGCGGATTCGCCCTTTCTGCCCTGATTTGGCTGGCGGTGGCCGTGGCTACGCCCGCCCCTATGACGGTTGTAGATGTGGCCCGACTGGGAGCCCGCCACGTTCATGATCGCTTGCCGCCCGAAATTCGCGAACGCCTCCCCGAAGACCTGCGCCTGAAAATTACCGGGCAGCCGTAGCCTTTCTGTTCGACATGCATCCAATCAATCCATTGAAGCTCAACAGCGTCTTACTTTGCGCTGCGTTCTTATGCGTGGCGGCGTTCGCTTTTTCGCAGGATGCCGCCACAAACCCTCCACCGTCGCCGCATGAGCAGCACGCGGCAACCCCGCATGATGCATCTTCTTCCCCGCAACCCAGGGAACAGCAGGACATGACGGGTATGCAGATGCCGGAGATGACCGGGTCTGACTCCGATATCCCTTCGCCGCACGCCGGCTCCGGCACCATGACGCACCGGGCGAACTGGGATTTAATGGCCCACGGCGTTGTATTTCTGACATACAACCAGCAAGGAGGGCCGAGAGGCGCGGGGAAAGCTGAATCGGTGAACTGGCTTATGCTCATGCAGCAGCATCGCCTGGGCAAAGGTACTATTCTCTTCCGGCAAATGTTTTCGGCCGAGTCGCTAACCTCGCCTCATCCAGGCTTTCCCGAACTTTTTCAGACTGGAGAGACGTATCACGGGCAGCCGCTGATCGACCACCAACATCCCCATAACCTTTTTTCCGAGCTTTCTTTATATTTATCCCAGCCGCTGAGGGAGAAGCTTTCGTGGTTCTTCTACGGCGGCCCAGCAGCTGAGCCGGCACTGGGGCCGATCACATACATCCATCGCGGGTCCGCAGCGGAGTTGCCTGCCGCGCCGCTGGGACACCATTTGCAGGATTCCACGCACACCAGTTTCGGCGTGGTCACGAGCGGCGTGGTTATTGATCGGCTCAAAATCGAGGCTTCGGCTTTCAACGGGCGCGAGCCT
>QIAS01000205.1:0-579 GCA_003225615.1 Acidobacteriota bacterium
GCAGACCAGCGAGCAGCCCGGTGGCCAACGGGCAGGCAAGAAAGTGGTATTGGAGCAGGCCGACGTGGACATTATCAAAGCGCAGGCTTCGCTGGTGAAGTATGTGTGCCGGGAGACGGTGAAGCGGCCGGGGATTGCTTATGCGGATCGCATGGTGGGGACGGCGGCGATTCGCGGGGTTTGTCCGGAATATGGCGAGATGCGCAACGAGGTGGCGTCGGAGGGCCGCTGGCTGACGGCGAGCGATGAACTGGAGCGGCGGCGGGTGGTGTTTCTGGGTGGGCGGCTGCGGGAGCAGCTTTTCAGCGGGCGTCCGGCGGTGGGTGAGACGGTGCAGATTGGGGGCGTGCGCTTCACCGTGGTTGGCGTGATGGAGCGGAAAATCCAGATGAGCAATTATTTTTCCAGCGACGATGAGTCGGCCTGGATTCCGTACTCCGCGGCTGGCGATCTCTGGAACACGCGCTACGCGTCGGTGCTGGTGTTCGCGCCGGTCGCTCCGCAATTTGAGATCAAGGCGGAAGCGCAGGTGTTAGCGGCACTCGCCACGCGGCAGCAGTTCTCGCCTACGGACAAGAA
>QIAS01000205.1:640-5374 GCA_003225615.1 Acidobacteriota bacterium
GTTTATCGGACGCTGACGCTGGGGATTGGCGGCGTGGGTGTGATGAACATCATGCTGGTTTCGGTGGACGAGCGCATTCGCGAGATTGGACTGCGGCGCGCGTTGGGCGCGAGGAAGCGGCACATCAAGCTGCAGTTTCTGGCGGAGACGCTGCTCATCATGCTGCTGGGCGGGATGATGGGAATTTTGGTTTCCTATCTGATTGCCGCTGCCGTCGGGACACTTCCGCTGATGGGGCCTTTGTTTGAGGATGAGTCTGGCAAGGCGGACATTCATCTGCAGATTTCGCTTTTGACCGTGTTGCTTTCCAGCGCGGTGCTGCTCGTGGTGGGAGTGGCTAGCGGGCTGGTGCCGGCGCTGCGGGCTTCGAAGCTGGATCCGGTTGAAGCGCTGAGGTATGAGTGAAGTACGAAGTACGAGGGACGAAGGACGAAGATGAATTGTTGATTTAGATTTCTATTGTTCCAGTGACGTGGCAGAAAGCAGAGTTTTCGCTTTTCGTGTGAAGCTGAATCACTGCTCCCTTCCTGTTCTAGTTGTTTCCCCACACTCACATTTACAATCGGCTGCATGCTGGGCACTTTGATGGGAGTGGCGGCGGTCACGGCGCTTAGTGCTGCGGGGTACCAGTCGATGGCTCCGACGGGGCAGTGGTATGGGCGGACGTTTGTGGGCGAGAGACGGGGGGCGAAGCGGCTGGCGCTTACTTTTGATGATGGGCCGAATGATCCGCACACTTTGCGGCTTTTGGAGGTTCTGGCAAAGCACAATGTGCGGGGGACTTTTTTTCTGATCGGCCGGTATGTGGACGAGCGTCCGGATATTGTGCGGGAGATTGCTGCGGCAGGGCACGTTATTGGAAATCACACTTATACGCATCCCAATTTGATTTTTGCTTCGGCGCGGCAGGTGCGGGCGCAAATCTCCGAGTGTGGGCGGGCTTTGAGTGCGGCGGTGGGGGAACATTCACGGCTGTTTCGGCCTCCGTTTGGCGGACGGCGGCCTGCGACTTTGCGGGTGGCGCGTTCTCTGGGATTGCAGCCGGTTATGTGGAATGTGAGTGGGTTGGATTGGAAGGGGCGTTCGGCGGATTACGTCGAGGGCCGCGTCGTGAAGCAGATTCGCGGTGGGGATGTGATTTTGCTGCATGATGGCGGGCATAGGGGAATGGGTGCGGATCGGGCGCAGACGGTGATTGCTGTGGAAGGTTTGATCACCCGATATAAGAGCGACGGATTTGAGTTTGTCAGCGTGCCGGTGATGATGAGGGACCCCGCTGTCAGCTATCAGCCTTCAGCTTCGAGATGAGGAATTATGCACTTCAAGTCCATACTAGTCTCTGCAGTCACGTTTACTATCAGTTTCATTCCATTTACTGTTGCCTCGCCGGCGAGCGAACCATGCACTCTTCCGCAAGATCTGCAGCGGGAAGTTTCAGCGAGATATCCCAAAGCAAAGGTCGTCAGCTTGGTGGACCTGGAGGAAGACGACAGGAAATTCTTCAAAGCGGACCACCACGATAATTGTCCTGGATTGGTCAAGGTCGATTTTTACGGTGATGGCAAACCCACGCTGGCATTCATCTTGATTATGCAGGGGGACGCAAGAGATCACGTGCAATTGGTGGTGGCACACCTGGTGGGGAATACATGGGAAACGACCAATTAATAAGACTCCTCGATCGAGCAGACCTGTCATCGTCTTTCGCAAATACGAATCCTGGGGCATTCTCTACGCATGGACTGGCAAACGAGTATCAAAGATCTGGATTGCTGACTGAAACAGCTACGCGTGGGCCAGCGCGAATGCCTGCTTGGCTGCCGTGATTGTGTGCTGCACGTCTTCTTCGGTGTGGGCGGCGCTTAGGAAGGCGGATTCGAATTGTGATGGGGGTAGGTAGACTCCGTTGTCGAGCATGGCGCGGAAGAAGCGGGCGAAGGCTTCGGTGTCGGACTTGCCGGCGGAATCCCATCCGGTTACCGGGCCGCGGGTGAAGAACCAGGTGAACATGGAACCTACACGGTTGTGGGTCATGGGAACTCCGGCTTCTTTGGCGGCGGCCGCGACTCCTGCAACTAACTGTCTACTCAAATTGTCCAGCTTCGCGTAGATATCTTTGTGGTCGCGCAGGTAGCGCAACTGGGCGTGGCGGGGCCCAGCGGGGCGACCAGGTTCATGATTTCCGATGGGCCTCCGTAGGCTCCAACCGGTAACCCGCCTCCTATGATTTTGCCTAACGTGGTCAGGTCAGGGCGGATGGCGTAGAGTTCCTGGGCTCCTCCCCAGGCGAGGCGGAAGCCGGTCATCACCTCGTCGAAAATCAGCAGAGACTTGTTCAGCTCGGTGATGGCGCGCAGGGCTTCAAGATAACCTCGGGCAGGCGGCACGCAGCCCATGTTGCCCACTACCGGCTCGACGATCACGCAGGCGATCTGGTGGCGGAATTTCTTGAATGCTTGATCGAGCGCGTCGGTGTCGTTGAACGGCAAGGCTAACGTGAACTGGGTGAATTCTTCGGGAACGCCGGCCGAGCCGGGGATTCCTAACGTGGCGATTCCGGAGCCGGCCTTCACTAGCAGAGCATCAGCGTGGCCGTGGTAGCAGCCTTCAAATTTCACGATGTACTTGCGCTTGGTGAAAGCGCGGGCGAGGCGAATGGCGGACATGGTCGCTTCCGTGCCGGAGCTGACGAAGCGGACCTTCTGCATGTGCGGGAAAGCGGATATGACTAGCTCGGCGAGATCGGCTTCGGCGGGCGTGGACGCTCCGAAGCTGGTGCCGTTTTTTACGGCTAGCCCGAGCGCTTCAACCACCACGGGATGGGCGTGTCCGAGGATGAGCGGGCCCCAGGAGCCGATGTAGTCGATGTAGTCGTTGCCGTCGGCGTCGAAGATGTGGGAGCCGTGGCCGCGGACGATGAAGGGAGGATCGCAGCCCACGGCGCGGAAGGCGCGCACCGGCGAGTTAACGCCTCCGGGAATCATCTGCTCGGCGCGCTTCTGCAGCTTGCGCGACTGGTCGAGTTTGCGGGGCATGGGGCCTCCTGGAGAAGATTAAATATAGCAGCGGGGCGCTGGGATTTACGAAGTACGAGGTACGAAATACGAAGTGTGGATTATCCGCGGCATACTCCGAACCGGCATTAATACTGGTATCTGACTGTTGGTTTATACGGGCAACTCCGAATTTACGAGAAATTTACTTTGTGGCAACAATCGCGAAACATGGCAACGGTAAGCTTAGGGCAGTGACATGCCCTTCTAACCGGGAGGGTTTCAGGACAGCCGCAGGGGCTCCGGGCTGTCCTTTTTTAACTTTTCCTCGGCTGAACCCACCTAATCTGCGGCGCAATCGTTCGGCAAATTAAGATGATAATGATTGTCGGAAATGAAGCAGAGTGCCCAAGTCGCTCGTCGTCACGAATGGCTTACGGTCGCCTTCATGATCACGATCATGACTTCGGCCCCTGCGCGTGCGCAGCTGTCGGATGTGTCGCCGCCGACTGACACATCTCAAACCGACCAAAACGATCCGCCGCCTCCCGAAAGTATGTTCCCCCGGCTCAAAGACACACGCTTCTGGCTATCAGGGCAGGCGAATTTTATTTTTCAGACGCATCCGCCGTTCGAAGCTAAATACAGCGGGAAGAACAGTCTTAATCCACGATATGAAAAAGCTACGTCGCGGGTGCTTACTCTCTATACCGGAGTGCGGCTCAATGATTCCACGGAACTTCTGCTCGACGTGGAGGAGGCGGGTGGAGCGGCGTTGAGTACGGGGCTGGGCCTGGCGGGATTTACGAATCTGGATATTGTGCGCAATCCGCTCTTGAGCAAGGCGCCCTACGTGGCCCGGGGCATGTTCCACAAGGTGATCGCACTCAGCGACGATAAGGTGGAGAACCAGCGCAGTTTCCTGTCCCTGTTTGACCAGCTTCCGCGACGGCGGCTGGAAATCCGGGTCGGAAAGTTCAGCATGGTAGATTTTTTTGACGTGAATTCGGTGGGCTCGGATACACACTTTCAATTCACTAATTGGACAATTGATGACAACGGGGCATATGACTACGCTGCCGATACGCGCGGCTATACCGTGGGCGCCACTGCCGATTATGAGGACAGAAATTGGGGTTTCCGCTTTGCCGAGACTTTAATGCCCAAGCTGGCCAATGGCATTGACTTGGTTTGGCAGCCGTGGAAGGCGCACGCCGAGAACTTTGAGTTCGAACTGCGCCGCGGACTGATAGCTAAGAAGAGCGGAATCATTCGACTGCTCGGCTACACCAATTACGCGAACATGGGAATTTATCGCGACGCGGTGGCGCGGTTCGAGGCCGGGATTGATCCAGTTCCGGATATCACGGCGCATCCGTGGCGCACCACGCGCAAGTATGGATTCGGCGTTAACGCGGAGCAGACTCTCACGCGCAACCTGGCCGCTTTTGGACGTTGGGGTTGGGACAACGGCAAGACCGAGTCGTTTGCCTATACCGAGGTGGACATGACGATCTCAGGCGGGCTGGGCTTTTACGGCGCGAAGTGGCATCGCAAGCAGGACCGGGCGGGAGTTGCATTTGTCACCAATGGCATCAAGAAAGACCATCAGAATTATCTGACGCATGGCGGGTATGGTTTTTTGATTGGCGATGGGGCGCTAACTTATGGGCGGGAAAATATTTTGGAGTCTTACTATACAGCGCATGTATGGCGAGGGATTTATGTGGCTCCGGGCGTG
>QIAS01000206.1:0-3196 GCA_003225615.1 Acidobacteriota bacterium
AGGTTGGCAATTGGAAATTGACAATTGAGGCGGGTTACCAAGGGAACTTTGCTGCGCTCTTCGGCGGCATTAGAGTTTAGCCATGGCCACCAAGACCAAGACTCATTGCGCACAATGCGACCAGCCCGAGATCAAGTGTGATTGTGAGAAGTACTGCTGCTTCTGCCAGTCGCAAATCAACGTTCGCCTCTGTACCGACGGACTTTATTACTGTCAGGCCTGTCGTGAAGCCTGCGATTACAAGCCGGGGGAGTAGGCCGGTTCGAACCATTGATGCAAACGGGTCTCCCTCAGTTCGCTGCATGCCGGTTTAGCTTATGATTCGGTCCGCAACGCCTATCCTGAATCTTGAAATTGAGCCACCGATCCCACAAACGGGCGTGAGCCTCAAAGGACTTCTAAAAGCTGTGCCAGTTGCAATCGCCGTCGGGCTCGTTATTCCCGCGGCGATATTCTTGCAGTTCATCCTGGACATCAGCCTTCCTAATTGGGGGGTCGCGGATTTTTCTCGCATCTCGCAAGCCGCGGATGCCACGTTCCGTTATGGTCCGTTCCTGGGGATCGCATTCATCTGGCTAGCGAGCTTTCTCGTGATTCTGGTCCACGAGGCAGGAATTTCCTGCTGGACGAAGCCGCGCTCGATGGCCTTGAGCATGCCTCCCAGGGCGTCGATCTTTTCGAGGTAACCGGTGGCGTGTTTTTCGATTTCGTTCGTCAAGCTTTCCACGTAATACGAGCCGGCGAGCGGGTCGATGGTCTGCGGTGCGCCAGATTCGAAGGCGATGATCTGCTGAGTACGCAGGGCGATGCGCGCGGCCTGCTCGGTCGGCAGGGCAAGGGCTTCGTCATAGGAATTGGTGTGCAACGACTGCGTGCCTCCGAGCACGGCGGCAAGCGCTTGGATCGCGGTGCGGACGATGTTGTTTTCCGGTTGCTGGGCGGTAAGTGAGGAGCCGGCAGTTTGCGTGTGGAAGCGCAACATCCAGGAGCGGGGATTTTTGGCCTTGAACTGTTCGCGCATGATGCGGGCCCACATGCGGCGGGCGGCACGAAACTTGGCGACTTCTTCGAGAAAATTGCTGTGGGCGTTGAAGAAGAATGACAGGCGGGGCGCGAACTTATCTATGTCTAAACCGGCATTGATGGCAGCCTGCACGTAGGCGATTCCGTTGCCCAGCGTGAATGCCACTTCCTGGACCGCGGTGGAACCGGCTTCGCGCATGTGATAGCCGGAAATGGAAATCGTGTTCCACTCGGGCACGTTGTCGTTGGCCCAGGCGAACATGTCGGTGATGATGCGCATGGCCTGGTGGGGCGGATAGATGTAGGTTCCGCGGGCGATGTATTCCTTCAGCACATCATTCTGCACGGTGCCGGAAAGTTTGCGTATGTCTGCTCCCTGGCGCTTAGCCACGGCGATGTACAGTGCCAGGAGAATGGACCCAGTCGCGTTGATGGTCATCGAGGTTGAGATCTTTGTCAGATCGATGCCGTCGAAGAGGCGCTGCATATCTTCGATCGAGTCGATGGCCACACCCACTTTTCCGACTTCGCCTACGGCCAGCGGATTATCGGAGTCGAGACCTATTTGCGTGGGTAGGTCGAAGGCTACCGAAAGGCCCGTGGTTCCGTGGCCGAGCAGGTATTTGTAACGCTTATTGGATTCTTCGGCGTCGCCCATGCCGGCGTACTGGCGCATGGTCCAGAGTCGGCCGCGGTACATAGTCGCCTGTACTCCGCGGGTAAACGGGTACTCTCCGGGATAGCCGACTTGCTGGTCGTAGTTCCAGCCTTCCAGATCCGCTGGGGTGTAGAGCGGGTGCACGGGGATGTGAGAGGAAGTTTGTTGGGCATCAGCAACTTTGGCGGCCGATTTCGGGGCAGGTGTTTTTGCGATATTCGACATATGGCTTCAACCAAAAAACTTTAACCACCAAGGACACGAAGGAACACTAAGGAACGCAACGCCGGATGACGATACACCTCGAAGATTCACTTCCTACCTTTCGTGCACCTTCGTGTCCCTGGTGGTTGAGGTTTACGACTTTCGTCCTACCCGCCAGAAAGAGCTGAGGCCAAAGTAGGCGAATGTCACGCAAAAGCAGATCGCCACGGCAACCCGCCCCGGGCCGATCTTACCAGCCTGGTAGCGGGCGTACTCGCGAGCAGTTGCCAGGCCGCCGATCACCGCCAAAAACAGGAAAACAAAGCCCGTGACCTCGAGCCACAGTTGATGCAGCACCCGAGCGAAAGAGGCAGCGGTGGTGCGAGCAGCGTGCATCACAGCGCCCACGGCGCGGTAGCGGCCGGCTTGCCGGGCAAGAACCCGCCCCAAGATCGTAAATTTGCGGGCTGTCGAAAGCGTCGCCATTGCTCGATTTTATCGTTGAAATTAGCAATGTTGCCGGCAATCTTCGGAGGTACAATACCTCGGCGCGGTGAGCCACGTCACGCAACCTTGTGACGTCTGCAGCATCATAAGAATTGAGCCGCTTTTGTCCGGTTGGGCTCGGGAAAGAAGGTCATGTGGACCAGCAGCTTAAGCAACTGATGAAGGAACTTGGAGAAGCGATTAACGAATCCCTGGCCGATTCGGAGCAGATCGCCGAAGTCGTTTCCCGGATTAAAGATGGGGGATACGACATCTTTCTGGTGCTGGAAGCTACGATTGGCGTAAGCAAGCAAGGCGAGAAGCCTGGCGACAAGACCTCACTGGTGACGACACTAAGCAGCAATCCCGAGTTCAAGATTAACGAGCAAGATCTCAAATTCCTGAAATCTCTGCGCATTAAGATAGATGAGGACGCGGCATAACCCGGCTCCTCACTGCATTTAGCAAAACACGTCAGCGGCTGAAGCCGGACCTCAAATCGCAGTACTGTAGCGCTGAAACGCTGCGCCACCCAAAACCACGCCTGCTTTCATGCGCCTATTTCCGGTGTGCTACTATCTCGGGTTGCATTTGCGCCTTGGGCCTGCCTTGAGCGATCGCCGCCCAAGACGGCAGGTTTCAGGGCACTTAGCCTGAGTCGACCGGACGCGCCATGAAAGATACGCTCGGAGTTCTGTTGGCGGGAGGCGCAGGCGAGCGCCTCTATCCCCTGACCCGCGACCGGGCCAAGCCGGCAGTTACCTTCGGCGGCATCTACCGCATCATCGACATCACGCTTTCCAACTGCGTCAACTCCGGCCTGCG
>QIAS01000206.1:3264-3730 GCA_003225615.1 Acidobacteriota bacterium
CGAGTTCATCGAGATCCTGCCGCCCATGAAGCGGGTCAGCGAGAATTGGTACATGGGGACGGCTGATGCCGTCTACCAGAACATTTATTCCATTGGCTCGGAGCAGCCCAAGCACGTGATGATTCTTTCGGGCGATCACATTTACAAGATGAATTATGGCCGCATGCTGAAGCAGCACACGGATTCGAATGCGGACGTGACGCTGGCCACGATATTAATGGATCCTTCGGAGTCATATCGCTTTGGCGTTGTCGAAATTGACCGCGATAGCCGGATTACCGGCTTTTTGGAGAAGCCGCGGCAGACGGATATTCGTTCGCCCTACGATCCCACAATGATTTCCGGATCCATGGGCATTTACATCTTCAATACGGATGTCCTCATTCCGGTGCTGCTTAAAGATGCCGAAGACCCGGACTCCAGCCACGATTTTGGCAAAGACATCCTGCCCAAGATGGTGGACGAA
>QIAS01000206.1:3856-4347 GCA_003225615.1 Acidobacteriota bacterium
GATCCGCACCCACCAGCGGCAGTATCCCCCGGCGAAGTTCGTTTTTGCCGAGCCGGGACGCACGGGCACGGCGATCGATTCCATTGTGTCTTCAGGCTGCATCATTTCAGGCGGTTCGGTAAAAAACAGCGTCCTTTCGCCCGATGTGCGTGTGAATTCCTACACCGAGGTGGACGCCAGCATCCTGTTTTCCCATGTGAATGTGGGACGGCATTGCCGCATCCGGCGGGCGATCATCGATCGCGACGTGCACATCCCGGAAGGGACGACCATCGGCTACGACGCGGAAGCCGATCGCCAGAGATACTTCGTCACGGAGACCGGGATCACCGTGGTGACCCGTGACTACTCTTTGTTTGAAAATCCCGTTACTGTCGATTACTTCACCAGCGAATAGGCTTGTACCCTTCCGGACAAAATTCTTAACCACACGAAGGGGCACGAAGGAAGCCTCCCATGGAGCGCTTTCGACTTTCGAATCTTCGCCGTAT
>QIAS01000207.1 GCA_003225615.1 Acidobacteriota bacterium
CTGCGTTGGATTGGCTCGCGAACAACTATCAGAAGAAATTCTTTCTCTGGATGCACCTCTACGATCCCCATTATCCCTACCGGCCGCCGGCGCCTTACAGCGAGCAGTACGCGTCCCATCTCTACGACGGTGAGATCGCTTTTGCCGACGCACAAGTGGGACGATTAATCCACTTTCTGAAAGAAAAACATCTGTACCAGAACGCAATCATCATCCTCGCCGGAGATCACGGTGAGAGCCTCGGTGAGCACGGCGAAAAGACGCATGGTTTTTTTATCTACAATGCGACGCTTCACGTGCCGCTGATCATTCATCGGCCCGGCCCGCACATAGTAACGAAGATATCCAAACCGATTCCAGACTCGGTGAGCCTGGCCGACATCGTGCCTACACTGTTGCACATCCTGAACCTGGATGTGCCTGCCCAGGTGCAAGGCCAGAACCTGCTACCGTTACTGAGTGGCAAGAAAGCTGAACCGCGTAGCCTCTATTCCGAGACTTTCCTGCCAAGATTGCATTTCAACTGGAGCGAACTCCGCGGCGTCGAAACGACCACCTACCATTTCATCGATGCACCCAAACCGGAGCTCTACGACATCAGCAAAGATCCCGGCGAAACACGGAATTTACTATCGCAGAAAAAAGCGGTGGCCGATGAGATGCGCCTTAAGCTCGCCTCTATGATTCGCGACTACAGTGCAGGTCGGGAGTTAGCGGAGAAGACCGGTCTCGACCCGGCGCTCATGGAGCGGCTCAAATCACTCGGCTACGCGGGCTTTTCCGGGGGAGGAAATCCGACGGTCAGCAATCGCAACCTGCCCGATCCCAAGGACCGCATCCAGGTCTACGAACTGATTTCCGATGCAATGTCAGAGAGTCAGCACGGCGAATATGCGCAATCGACGCAGAAGCTCAATACCGCGCTCAAGACCGAGCCCGATTCCGTCGCCGTTCATTATTTGCTGGGATTGGACTATTACCGCATGCGCGACTACGAGAACTCCGTAGAGCACCTTCGGAAAGTTTTGCAACTCAGCCCTGACTACGCCCTTGCGACTTTCCACTTGGGCCTGGCATACGCCAGAACCGGCCAGTTTGATGACGCGATTGCGACGTTCAAGCGCACGCTCGAGTTGGATTCTACGAATTTCACTGCCGCTTATGATCTGGGACTGAGTTATTTAGAGAAGAAGATGACCAATGAAGCGGCGGCGGCTTTCCGGCAGTCGGTCACCATCGCCGACACGTATGCTCCAGGCCATCGCGCGTTGGGTGAGTTATTGCTCTCCCAAGGTCAAGTCGACGAGTCTCTTGCCGAACTGCGTAAAGCAGTTGAACTGGAGCCAGGCAATGCCAGCACGCACATGGCGCTGGCTAGGGCGTTGAGCGCGAAAGGACTGACGGGCGAGGCCGAAAAGGAAATGCATAAAGCGCAGCAGACCCAGCCCCAATAGCGGACGGCAGTTTATCGGAATTCACTTGAAACGTATTTTCCATCTAGTAACGTTTCTAGCGCCTCTCATGGCGCATGCTGCGCCGGTTACGCCTCCGCCTCGGCAGCCGGCAGTCAATGTCCTCCTCATAACGATCGACACGCTACGTGCGGATCACGTGGGCTGCTACGGCGCCACCCAAGTCCAAACTCCGAACTTGGACTCGCTCTGCCGCGATGGCATAGTCTTTGAGCGCGCCTTCTCGCAAGTTCCGTTGACCTGGCCGTCTCATGCGGCAATCCTCACCGGAACCTATCCCTTTCAGAACGGTGTGCAGGATTTCACTGGGCAGCCGCTCTCCCCGCAGTTTCACACCGTCGCCCAGGCTTTTAAGCAGCACGGTTACGCTACCGGAGCGGTAGTCAGCGCCTTTGTTCTGGACCGCAGTTGGGGATTGGCGCGCGGTTTCGATTTCTACGACGATGCCTTCTCAGCCGAGACCTTCAAAAAGAAGGACATTGGATTGGTCGATCGCAAAGCTGAGGAAAGTGTGACCCATGCCATCGGCTGGCTCAAGAAAACGCCGCATCGTCCGTTCTTTCTCTGGCTGCATCTGTACGATCCCCACAGCCCTTACGATCCCCCCGAGCCTTACCGTTCCCAATATCGTGACCACCCCTACGATGGAGAAATCGCGTACGCCGATCACGAACTCGGCCGCCTCCTGACCTGGCTTAAAGCCAATCAACTTTACAGCCGCACCCTGATCGTATTTCTCAGCGATCACGGCGAGTCTCTCGGTGAGCACGGAGAAGGTGAGCACGGATTTTTTATCTACAACGCCACGATTCGCGTGCCTCTAATCGTGAAACCGCCTGCTGGGAGCCAGTTTCGGCCCACTCGTGTGAGCGCACCGGTGGAGACCGTCGGCGTGCCGGCGACTCTTTTTCAGTTGGCCGGGGTAAAAGATCCAATCCAAAAGCAATTCCAGGCAGTAAGTCTTTTGTACCGCCCCCGCGACAACGAAAGCCCGGCCTACAGCGAGACCTTTTACCCCTTCAGTTCTTTCGGCTGGAGCCCGCTTCATGCTCTGGAAACGAGCCGCTACCACTACGTAGACGCGCCCAAGCCGGAACTCTATGACGTAGTAGCGGATCCTGAAGAAAAGAACAACATCGCGCCGCAACAGACTGCGACCGTAGCCGTCCTGAAAGACAAGTTGCAGCAGAAACTAAGGGAAAATCCATTCCCGAAATCCCAAGCAGAGTCGCAACTCACCCCCGAGGCAGCAGAGAAACTGCGCGCGCTAGGTTATATGGCCTACCACGCCCCGGTCTCCGCAGCCGCGCTCGCCGCCGGTCTCTCCGATCCTAAAGACAAGCTGTGGGAATTCAATAGCATTTTGAAAGCCGGAGACGCATTCCATATCGGCGATTTTGAAACCGGTCAGAACCTGCTTGCTCAAGTGCGCGAAAAAGATCCGCAAATGTACGTTGTTCCTTTTATGCTGGGTGAAGCCGCCCTGCGGCGGCAGAATTGGCAGAATTTTCAAAAATGCCTCGAGCTTAACCCCGGCTTCGACCAGGCGTTAACCGGAATGGCGCATGCTCTGTTTCGCCTCGGCAAAGACACGGAAGCACAGCAATGGTTGGAAAAGGCTCTGCAATATAACCCGCAAAATTACCGTGCACTGTATGAGATGGGTTCGATCAAAGCCAAAACAGACAAAACTGGCGCCGTCGCTGTTTTTGAGAAAGCGATAACCATCCAGCCGAACTTTGCGCCTGTGCGCCGCGAGCTCGGAGTTTTGCAGTGCGAACAGGGCGAGTACGCGGACGCCGCCAAGAATCTGGCCAAAGCAGTTGAGTTAGGCATACAGGAAGCGACGGTCTTTAACTTTCTGGGAATTTCCTACAGCCAGACCAATCGGCTGCAGAAGGGTCCCGGCCTTGCCGAGGCCCACCTCAATCTGGGGTTTGCCTACCAGCAACTGGGCCGCCGCCAAGCTGCCCTGGACGAGTACGCACAGGCGTGCCGATTGAAGGAGAAGTTCTGTAAATACACTCCGAAAGCAAGTCGGTAGGACTTAAAGCGAATCAGTAGGACCTAGCACGGTCGCTCCGCGTTATTCACTTTGCATTCTGCAGCCGGTTCAAGACCTCTCTTGCCCTGGGGGAGAGCGGGTCAGCAGGAAACTGCTTCAGGAAAGCTATCAGTTCTGCTTTCGCTTCATTCGTTTTCTGCTCGGCAAGATACAAGTTCACCAATTCCAGATGCACTTTCGACATGCTGGAATCAATTTCCAATGCTTCACGCAACGTTTTTTCCGCTTCCGCCCACTTGCCGAGACGTTCATAGATCGAACCCAAGAGAAACTTCCCAAAGGCAGAATTGGGTTGCCGGCGCAGACCCTCTTCTACATTGTGCACCGCATCATCGTACCTCTTCGTTTGAAGAAGCACATTTGCCAGGTTTAAATGAGCTTGTGCATCGCTCTGATTGAGCTTTATGGCCTGCTCGAACTGCGCCTGGGCAGACTCGAAGTCCGACTTGCTGAGATAATCCGAGCCAAGATTGTTGTGCGCCGGATAAAAACTGGGAGCAACGGCGAGGGCCTTTTCATAATGGCGGATGGCATCGGCGGGTTTGCCTTCTCGATCTGATTGCACTCCCTTTTCGAACTCCTTCACCGCACTCTTGGGAAAGTTGCGCCGATAGTCGGCCGTGTCCACGATGAAGGGATTGCTCCCTTTCTGGGCGGGCAGGACATCTTTGCTGGTCGCTCCTGCACGTGGCGTCAGATTTATTTGCACCATCCTGATCGAAGAAACCGAGAGGTCGAGCATGACTCTCTCATCTACGGGGTAGTAGCGTTCATCGCGAATGATGAGGTGGTAGACGTTATCGGTAAGCGAACCAAACGCAAATTTCCCTTGCTCGTCGG
>QIAS01000208.1:0-2930 GCA_003225615.1 Acidobacteriota bacterium
CAAGTATTCCGCCAGGAATGGAACCGATCAGAAGCGACATTACGAGAGTTGAATCCACATTTCCGAGACGAAAATGAAGCAGGCCGGTAACCCCGGTAAGCACGATGGCGTGCACGATATCTGTGCCTACATTGACCTTGGGTGGAAAGCTGTAGAACAGGAGAAGCAACATCATAATGATGCTGCCGGAGCCGACTGAAGTCATGCCCACAAGGAAGCCTGCCGTCAGGCCGATCGCGGTCATGCCGGCAAAGGATTTCAGCGTGGGAGGTCGGTTCGCAAGGTTCTCCTCAATGCGACTCTGAAACAGAAGAAGAGTAGGGATGATGACCAGAAGCAGCCCGACTGCCGACTTGATGAAGTCGTTGACTCCTGAGCCGTACAAGCTGCGAATATGGGTGAGCAATCCAACTCCAAGAATCGATCCCGGAACGCTGCCCACCGCCAGAGCGAGAACCACTTTACGCCGGACTGTGCCCTTGTGCAGATGCACCCATCCCGCCGGTATTTTCGTGAAGAAATTGAACAGAGCGTCCGAACCGACGGCTATGATGGCGGGAATTCGCAGACCGAAAATCAATATGGGGAGCAGGAGAACGCCGCCCCCCAATCCAGTCAGTCCGATCAGAGTGCCCACGAGAAAGCCGATGAAGATTTTGACCGCGATCAAAGGCATAGCGGGAACTGTGAAATCTGCGGGATCTTGCGATCCCGCTTATTTCTCTTCTGATTTTCCGTTCACCCCAATGAAGCCTTGGCGCTCAAGATGCAGAATGATCGCTTGCGCGGCTTCCTCTGGCGACATTTCGCTGGTGTCAATCACCACTTCAGCATTTGCAGGCACTTCGTACGGATCAGAAATCCCGGTAAACTCCTTGAGGATTCCTGCCCGCGCCTTGGCATAGAGGCCCTTGCGATCGCGCTGCTCACAAACTTCCACCGGTGTTGCAATATGCACAAGAACGAAGCCACCGAAAGGTTCGATCATCTCGCGGACATGTTTGCGCACCGCATCGTAGGGAGCGATGGGGGCACAGATAGCAATGCCGCCGTTCTTGGTTATCTCCGACGCTACGTAGCCGATACGGCGGATGTTGATGTCCCGGTGTTCCTTGGAGAAACCAAGTTCTGAGGAGAGGTGCTTGCGGACCAAGTCGCCGTCCAATAACGTAACCGGGCGACCGCCCATTTCCAAAAACTTGGTCAGCAAGACGTTCGCGATCGTAGATTTGCCGGAACCGGACAGCCCAGTAAAGAAAATCGTCAGACCTTGCCTGTGGCGGGGGGGGTAGCTGCGCCGCAATTCATGGGCAACCTCGGTATAGGTGAACCATCCGGGGATCTCGCGTCCTTCGTTGAGGCGCTGGCGTAATTGGGTTCCAGAAATATTCAGGACCCGAGCGCCGTTGCGGACTTCGTTGTCGGGAATGTATTTGTCCTGATCCTCAAGGTAAACCATCATATTGAATGGCACCATTGTGACGCCGATATCCGCTTCGTACTTCTTGAACAATTCCTGGGCCTCGTAGGGCCCATAAAACGGTTTGCCATCCGCGTCGTTGCCGGGGCCGGCGTGATCTCTGCCTACGATGAAGTGAGTGGAACCGTGATTCCTACGGATGATCCCGTGCCAGATGGCCTCACGCGGCCCACCCATCCGCATGGCCAAGGGAAGCAATGAGAGTTTCACTGTTCCGGGAGGATATTTAGAGAGCAACAGCTGGTAACAACGGACTCGCGTAAAGTAATCCACGTCGCCGGGTTTAGTCATACCCACAGAAGGATGCAGGAGCAGGTTGGCTTCGACCTGTTTGGCGGCGCGGAAAGTTAGCTCCTGGTGAGCGCGGTGCATGGGATTGCGGGTCTGGAATGCGACGACTCGTCGCCAGCCAAGGCGGGAAAACTCGGCCCGCAGTTCCGCAGGTGTGAATCGCAGAGCACGAAAATCGTAATGAGAGGGCATCTGCAAACCCTCGAGTTTGCCTCCCACATACCATGGGTTCGATTTGTTCAGCAGGTAATCTACGCCGGGGTGAACTGTGCTAGTGGTACTGAAGACACTCTGGGCCTCCGCTTTACGATCGGGCTGCCAAACGTCGTCCACGTGCAGGACGGCGAGCATGACGCCCTCGGCATCGCGCAACGCAACTCTGCTACTGCCGGGGCGCAGCTTTCCGGCGAAGTCGGCTGTCACGTCCAGCGTGATGGGCATGGGCCAGAGTGTCCCGTCCGCCAGTCGCATCTTCTCGCAAACGTCTCCATAGTCGGCGCGTGTCATGAACCCACGCAGCGGAGAGAAACCGCCGCTCAGCAGCAATTCCAGGTCACAGACCTGGCGCGGGGTCAAGTCCCACGAAGGCCACTCGCGCGAATGCGACTTCAATTCCGCTGCGCGCTCCGGTTCGGCAATAAGATTTATG
The DNA here is from genome assembly GCA_003225615.1 of Acidobacteriota bacterium. Taxonomy (GTDB): domain Bacteria; phylum Acidobacteriota; class Terriglobia; order Terriglobales; family Acidobacteriaceae; genus QIAS01. The sequence goes on from QIAS01000208.1 coordinate 2,421, forward strand.
AGTTCCCCACCATGCGGGGCGATGAGATGACTGGTCGAGGCGATCAAATCTGTAAACCTCCTGGGATCGTATTGGTTCTACTCTGACAATATTGCCTTGATCATCCAAGCAGTGTGGTCTGCGATGGTTGGGCAACTTGCAGAAACAGCAGGGGAGGCAACGAAACGCCCATATAGATTATCGCTGGAGCAGGGAAGACCGCAAGTCTTGATTGCCTCAAACAAGAGAATTACGATGCAATTTGCCAGCCTTAACGCGTCTTTGGATGCAAGCTATTCCATTTAAAAATCGAGACTTGCAGGCGGTTAGCCGACACCGTGGTTCGACTGAACAAAGAGAATGTGAAGATTGTTGCACATCGTAGCACCAAAACCAGCCGTTTCAATTCTCTCTCCGATGTGTCGCTGAAGATGGTTTTGCTACAGACCGCCCTTGCGAAGTGGTGCAAGGTTTTTAAAGATGGTGGGACACGGCGTCGTTCGAACGTGGGGTGAATACATTACGGAGGTT
>QIAS01000208.1:3058-4321 GCA_003225615.1 Acidobacteriota bacterium
AGAATTTCCAGTTGCCGGGAAGTGACGGGATTCGTACTGGCGCCCATCTTCGCGACCGCTATCTATTCGCTGCGGCGAGACAGATCGCCTCGGCACGGGCGCCGTGGGCCAAGGTCACCATCAGGGCCTTGGCCCCCGGCGGGAGCTCCGCGACGAGTCTTGCTAGATGTTCCCAGCTTCACCTAACTCCAAACACCTGCTGGTTTATTAGAACTATGTTCGCCCCCATGTCTTTTCCATCCGATGCGGCGCCGTGATAGGGACTGGAAGAGAGCAACTGGTAATTGCCTCCGTTCCCGCCGTTGTAATTGACAAATCCCACTCCCGTCGCGCTGCCCAAAAGACTAATCCCTCCGGGCCAGGACGACGACGGCCATTTGCTGGGACACGCTATGACGACATTTTTGGTAACTATGTAGGGGTTAAAGCAGGCCGCGAAGGTAGTCACTGGGACATCATAATAAGCGCAGTTAGTCAAGCCGCCGGTTGACCACACCGGATAGGGACCGGAATTCACGATGCTGTTCGTTAACGTGAAATTCTGCATCTGTTGCCCACTGGTGCCGTTTCCTATATAGAACAGACCTTTGTCAGGAAACGCAGTGATGTGATTTATTAAGACCTCTTTCAGAATCGGACTGCCGGCACCCATGGATTGTTGGGCCAGAAACCGCGTGGATATCATCCACGGTTACGTCGTGGATGCTGTATCGTTCCCCAGCCAAAGCAATCCCGCCGGTATCCGATTTCCCATTGGCGATCTGGAATCCGCCCCCGACGTGACTGATGGTGCTGTACCGGATGGTCACGTCTGTAACCTGACATTTGGAACACAGACTATATTGGTTCTTGGGAGTGAGCACGATGCTGTAACCGGACTGCGAAAATCCTCCCCAGGTATACTCCAGGATATTGGCCTCAAACAGCACCCGCTGCGCATTCTTCAATTCAAAATGGTTTTTCACCACGAAGGGATTACCATTCGTCCCGCCCACGTATCCCGGCTGCCCTTTTTGCCAGATCCGCGGCTTGTAAAAGTGGTTTTTCCGAATTTCCAGGTCGACCGGGCTCATTGTCGCTTCCCCCCCACCCATAAGAATGTTCTCCGACGACGCTTCTAGAAAGTTATCCACTATTTTGTATGGCCCCATAGCCAAGTCTCCAAGGCCGCCGACGATCGCTTGCGCCTCTCCGCACGCTCCCGTCACTGAAACACAGTGAAAATCAGAAAGATAAGAATCGATCACGGCCACATAGGTACTT
>QIAS01000209.1 GCA_003225615.1 Acidobacteriota bacterium
CGACCAGGTGGTGCTGACGTCCCACCGCAATCCGTAGTTCAGAGTCAAGTTAGAGCGTGCCCGCCAGCTGTCTTGACCGTAAACTCCAAAATACTTGGAACGACCATTGGAAGGCGTCGCCTGGCCTTGAACGTAATTGGTAGGAGCTCCAATCAGAAAGTCGGCAAAATCAACTCCAGTTTCTGAGCCGTTGAATACGAAGTTACCGTTGAGCACATTGTCGAGCTGTTCGACAAGTTGGTTGTAGTGGAACGATCCGCCTACTTTTATGGTATGCGTGCCTACCACCTTGCTGAAGTTGTCGACCACCTGGAACGTATTCTCGATAAGCCGATTGGGACGGCTGGGCACGCCGATGACCATGTTTAGCTGGTTGAAGTCCATCTCCGGTACGCCTTCAATATTCGGCGCGAGCGGAATAATTCCATTTCCTCCAGTAGTAAAGCCCAATGAATCAAGGGTGTGCCCGGTTCCGCCCTTCGGCTGGTTAAACGAATTGTTTACTCGCACAAACTCAACGCGAGCTTCGTTTACGGTGGTGCTGCCGAGAGTCTTCGTGTCGCCGAGGTTTACAACCTGGGTGCGACCGGTACCCGCCGCATCGTAGCCCGGGACATTCGCATTGGGATAAGGATTAGCTAGCTTATAGTTGTCGAACAAGTAGTAGGCCGAAAGCAGTCCGATTCCTGTGTTCGCGTCCACACGGCCGCTGGTTTTGTCGTCTCTCAAACGCAATGGGAACGACGTACTGAACAAAGATCCCCCGCTTGCTGTAGAAGGAATCAGCCGTAAGGCGAGAAGTTGCTGTGCGGGGGCGGACAACGCGGCGCTCGGAATGTGCGCATTGGGAAACACGCAGGGACTACACGCAGACGTGAAATATGCTTCTCCCGGCGTCACTGTCGCGTTGAGCCGTGAAGAAAGGATTTGTGCAAAGCTGCAAGAGTTGCCTGTGGTCAGGTCGCAAGCGGGATTATCTAGGGCGCTGTTCACTGTGCCCGTAAGCTGACTCTGAAACGCTGAGAAGTCTCCACCCAGCTCCGCAGTGGACGGCACGCCGTTCGGAGGAGAGGTAACGCCTTGCGCCCTGGTAGTCAGCAAAGAAAAAGATCTTGTCGTGCTTGATCGGACCGCCGATGGTGCCGCCGAATTGGTTCTGGTGATACGCCCCGCGCAGCGGGTCCAAATAACCTTTCGCATCCAGATTCGTGTTCCGCAGAAATTCGAACACATTTCCATGGATGCGATTCGTTCCTGACTTTGTGATCACGTTAATCTGACCGCCGCTGTAATTGCCGTACTCCGCGTCGTAGTTGTTGGTCAGAATTCGGAATTCCGCGATCGAGTCCAGGTTCGGAATGGCGGTCGTGCCTCCGTAGCCGCCTTCCTGCACGGTAGCTCCATTGAGCAGGAATCCATTGTTAGCTTCGCGCTGGCCGTTCACCGACAGGGCGCCTCCATTGAGGTCGCCCGAAACCAATGGGACGGCAAAACCGGCAGAGTTAAAGGTTCCCGCGTAGCCGCCGGTCATCCCGGAGGCTTGCGATACCACGCCAGGTTGCAGCGCCAACAAATCTGTGTAGCTGCGCGAAACCAGTGGCACCGTCGTGATCCGCTGGCCTTCGATTACTTCGCCCATCTGCGAAGCCGCAGTCTCCACGTGCAGGGCCGCTGCGGACACTTCCACACGTTCCTGCACCTGCCCCACTTTCAGACCGACGTCCACTACCAGTGCGGCGTTCACGTCGAGCACTAGGCCCGTTTGGCGATACTGTTTGAAACCCGCCTGTTGCACGGAGACGTCGTAGTGCCCCAGAGGCAACGATTGGAAAGAATAGAAACCCTGCGTGTTCGTTCGCTGGGTTTGCACTATGCCCGTGTCGGTATTGGTCGCCGTAACTGTTGCGCCGGAAACTGCGGCGCCGCTGGGGTCAGTGACTGTTCCCGAGATGCTGGCGGTTACGCCGCCAAAAAGTTGGCCGCATGCCAGCAGCACAACCACGAGTACGAATAATGCTTGATACCGGCACGATGTGACGCGCATAGTCCCTCCCGATAAAGAGAGCGCTCCCCGATCCCGCGTGGGTTGGCTCCCTGGTGATTGTTGGTTTCGATATCGGCGTTGCGATGTCGCCGAATTGTCGTGAATTCTAACCGCTTATCAGTATGGGACGGCTTATAGTGTAGGCTTGGAAGTTTGTCAAGGTTTTTCGCCACGAACCCGATGCGGCAGACGTGTATCACAACCTGCGCGCATCCTGCGGAGGAGTGTTCGGTTTTTCGGTTGGATGGGACAGGGAGCCGCCTTGCTTCGACTTGTCCTTTAATTGTCAAACCGCTAAGATGCGGGACCGGAGGTGCCCTCAGTGAACAAGCTGGGCGTGGGGTTGCTGGGTGTCGGAGAAATGGGAAAACGTCACGCCGAGAATCTTCGACGCCTGGTCCCGGAAGCTCGTCTGGTGGGTGTGGCGGATGTCGATGGGGCCCGCGCCGCCCGCGTCGCGGAAGAACTTGAAATCGATCACTCCTTCAACAGCCTGGAGGCCATGCTCGAGAGCAAAGATATTCAGGCCGTTGTCATTGCGACACCGGATAAATTTCACGGGCAAGCGATTCGCACGGCTGCCGCCGCAAGGAAGAACATTCTGTGCGAGAAACCGCTGGCTACCACGCTGGCAGACGCGCACTCTGCGCTTGAATCCGTGTCTAAAGCCGGCGTCCAACTGCAAATCGGTTTCATGCGGCGCTATGATCCGGCTTACGCTGCGGCCATGCAGCGCATTGAAGCCGGCGAAATCGGTGAGCCTGTGGTTTTTAAGTCCCTCGGACGGGACAAGGATCTGCCTCCCCTCGCTTTTTACCAGGCCGGCCTGAATGGCATGGTCTTCTTCAACAACACCATCCACGATTTCGACCTCGCACGCTGGCTTATGCGCGACGAGGTCAGCGAAGTGCACGCGTACGGCACCGTCGCTATTCGTCCCGAAGTGGCGCAGTACGGCGACCTGGTGGCGGGTGTGGTGAATCTGAAATTCCGCCACGGTGCAATCGGTAACGTCGAGTCTTATGTGCAGGCTCTTTACGGATACGACGTCCGCACCGAAGTGGTGGGTTCCAAAGGTTCCGTTTTCGTGGGCAGCCTGCAGCACACGCCGGTGGTTTGCCTGACTCCCAGCGGGAGGCAGCACATGGTTGCGGATCATTTCCTCTCCCGGTTTGCCGACGCCTATTTGGCGGAAGTCAGAGATTTTGTTCATAACGTCTTGCATGATCAACCGGTGCGGGTTACAGGAACGCATGGGCTGCGTGGGGTTGAAATCGCGACCGCAGCCGAAAGATCCTA
>QIAS01000210.1 GCA_003225615.1 Acidobacteriota bacterium
ACTCCAACGTATTTATTGCTGATGTAGCCACCGCCAAAAGCACTCTGCTGACGCCTCATTCGGGAGAACAACTTTACAGCGCGCACTCGATTTCGCCGGACGGCAAAAGGATTTTGATCACCTCCAATGTGGCCAACGGATACGACAACGTCGGTCTGCTGGACGTAGCAAGCAAGAAAGTCGAGTGGCTCACGCACGACAAGTGGGAGATCACGGCCGGCGATTTTTCGCCCGATGGCCGTTACGTGACCTGGACGGCAAATGTCGACGGCAACACCGATATCTACTTGCACGAACTGGCTAACGGAAAGACGACTTCCCTGCCCTTACCTAAAGGAGTGAATTCGCCCGGTGGTTCGGAGTCGGCTTTTACCCGCGATGGATCGCATCTGCTCTATTACCACAACGGTCCGGATGCACCGAATGACGTTTGGATCTACGACCTGGCCAGCGGCAAGTCGCGGCAGATCACGCAATCGCTCGTCGCAGGAGTGCGGGCGGAAGATATGGTCGAGCCTTATCTCGTGCATTATCCGAGCCACGATGGCAAGTGGACGATTTCCGCGTTCGTGTATATGCCTTATAACCTGCCGCGCAACGGGCAGCATCCCGCCATCGTCTACGTGCATGGCGGGCCGACCGCGCAGACGGTCAACTCTTTCAACCGCATCGTGCAGTATGTGGTGAATCAGGGCTACATCGTGATCGCGCCCAATTACCGCGGCTCAACCGGCTACGGCAAGGAATTCCAGCAGGCAAATTTGTTCGACATGGGCGGCGGCGATTTGCGGGACGTCCTGGCTGCGGCAGATTGGATCAAGCAGAGCGGCTATGTGGATCCCAAAAAGCTCATCCTGATGGGCGGCAGTTACGGCGGATACATGACCATGATGGGCGTGACGAAGGCTCCGGAAACCTGGGCAGCAGGCGTGCCGATTGTGCCATTCGTAAATTTCTTTACCGAGATTGAGAATGAAGATCCCGTGCTGCAGCAATCCGATATCGCCACGATGGGCGATCCGGTGAAGAACAAAGCGCTGTATGAGGATCGTTCCCCGATTTTCTTTGTCGACAGGATCAAGGCGCCGCTGCTGCTGCTGGCGGGTGGACATGATCCGCGCTGCCCGAAAAGCGAATCGCAGCAGGTGGCGGACGCGATCAAGAAACGCGGCGGGGTAGTGGAGTACAAAGTCTACGAGAATGAAGGGCATGGATTTGCGCGCGTGGAAAATCAGATTGACGCGTACAAGCGAGTGGCCGATTTTCTAAAAGCGCACGTGCCCCCGGCGGATTGCGGGTGTTCGCTGAACGAATGAGAGCAGGCAAAATTCCTGACCACCAGGGACACGAGGAAAGGCAAGACGTCCACCTTTAGAGAGCCTGCCCGGACCGTAGCAGAGTGCTGTGCTGCGCGACGATGGCCCGTATCAGGCCTGGGATGGTGTACTCCTTGGCCTCAACACTCACTGGCAAGCCAAGCTCTCGCAGAGTGCTTGAGGTGACCGGCCCGATAGACGCGAACTGAATAGCCTCCAACAATCCAGGGTCGCGCGGACATTCCTGTCTGCGCGCCGGCGCCGCATGGGTTCCTAGCAAGGCTACAAAATTGCGCACCGTGGAAGAGCTGGTGAATGTAATAAAATCCGGACACCGCGAGCTCTTAAGCGCGGCTCGCAAGCGTCTGCGCGAAGATTTCGGAACGACGGTTTCGTAAGCTTCCACCACATCGACGAGAGCGCCCGCATCCCGCAGTTCTCGCGGGATCACATCCCGCGCCACCTTGGCCCGCACCAGCAACACACGTTTTTCTTTCACCCGGCTATGCAGGGTGCGAACTACCGATTCGGCGACATATTCTGCAGGTATGACATCGACCTTGAGCCCGTGCTGCTCAATGGATTTTTTTGTGGCTGGGCCGATCGCGGCTATGTGCAGGTGGAACAACTCTGTCTTGCGCAGGCCAAGTTTTATTATTCGCTGCCACATCGCTTCCACGCCATTCACGCTGGTGAGGATGAGCCAGTCATAGTGACGAAGATTCTGCAAAGCGCGATCAAGGGGTCGGTAAGAACGGGGCGGGCGAATTTCGATAAAGGGGATTTCAATCACCTGGGCACCCTGCTTACGCAACCCGGCGGAGAGAGTGCTGGCCTGATGACGAGCGCGTCCGACGAGAATGCGGAGACCTGTCAGTGGCCGGTTGCGGCGTGGCTTTGAGTGCCCTGGCATAAACTAGTGTCACCCCTCCGGAGCTGCACAGCCCTTGCACAGCGGATGGACTCGCGGGGCGCCCGTCCCCACATGGGTATTGCTGGAGGATGCGCCGCGAATGCGCATCATGGTTGTTGGGGAACGGCAACGCCTTGGCCGTAGACTTCTTCGAGGATGGCATCCCCTCCGCGGCGCAACAGCGCGGCGCCGACCTCGTTGCCCAATTTCACGGGGTCAACCCCATCTCTGGATTCGCGCAACACTTTCGACCCGTCGGGATGGGCAACAATGGCGCTCAGGTGCAACTGACCGTTTCTAGCTTCGGCGAATGCTCCGATGGGAACTTGGCAGCCTCCGCCCAATTTGTTTAACAGTGCCCGCTCGCAGGTTGTGGTCGACCGCGCGGAGGGGTCATCCAGAAACGCCAGATGCCTGCGCGTAGCCTCATTCCCCTCACGGATTTCAATTCCCAACGCCCCCTGCCCTGCTGCGGGACACATT
>QIAS01000084.1:0-4603 GCA_003225615.1 Acidobacteriota bacterium
TGCTGCCTAACGTCACGACCAAGCTCACGGAAACCGCGCAACAGCAATCGTTATCAGCGCTCGGCTTCAGACTGCCGGGAATTCCGCGGGTCATCGGACCATTTAATTACCTGGATGCGCGTGCTTTCCTGAACCAGTCGGTGCTCAATTTTCACAGCATCGAGCGGGAGCGTTCAGCCGGGCAAAGCCTGAAGGCGGCGCAGCACAGCTATCGGGATGCGCGCGAACTGGTTGTGCTGGCGGTGGGAAATTCATACCTGCAGGCCTTGGCCGGTGCCTCTCGGGTGGAGACCGCGGAAGCGCAAGTGGCTACCGCGCAGGCGTTGTTCCATAAAGCCAGTGACCAGCAGAAGGCCGGCGTGAGCCCGGCTATTGACGCGTTGCGAGCGCAGGTGGAGTTGCAAGCACGCAGGCAGCAACTCATCGTCGCACGTAATGACTACGCAAAGGAAAAACTGGCATTGGCGCGCGTAGTAGGACTTCCATTGGGTCAGGAGTTCGCGTTATCAGATAAGATCCCTTACGAGCCGCTTGCCGCACCCACGCTGGAAGAAAGCCTGCGACGAGCTTATGCCGGACGGCAGGATTACCAAGCGGCACTGGCGCAGGTTCATGCCGCCGAATTGTGGCGCAACGCTGCCAGGGCGGAATATTTGCCGACCGTCGATCTGGAAGCCGATTACGGCGATATTGGAGTTAATCCGGCGACTTCGAACGGAACGTTTCACGTGGCCGGGACATTGAATTTCCCTATATTTCAGGGCGGGCGCGTACATGGAGATGTTTTGCAGGCGGAAGCCACACTGCGCCAGAACCGTGCTCAAGCGGAGGACTTGCGTGGACGCATTGATGATGACGTGCGAACCGCGTTGCTCGACTTAACCGCGGCCGCCGACCAGGTGGAGGTCGCCCGCAGCTCGGTCGGTCTTGCGCAAGAGACCCTCACCCAGGCACAGGACCGATTTTCCGCTGGGGTGACCGACAATCTCGAAGTCATTCAGGCACAGGAAGCCCTGGCCAATGCTAATGAAAATTATATTTCGAGCCTTTACGCGCACAACCTGGCGAAAGTATCCTTTGCGCGGGCCATCGGCTTTGCGGAAGAAGGCGTGAAGCAATACTTGAAAGGCAAATAGCCATGGAGCAGACCACCACCAAAACGCTGCCCGAACCCAGGACCGAAGCGCCTGAAGCGGAGAAGCCACGCCCGGCCGACTCCGAAACTGTATTTCGCCGGCGTACCTCCGCGCTGCGAACCCCACGCGTCAAGTGGGCGCTGGTGATTGCGGCAATCATTCTCGTGATGGGAGGCATCCTGCTGTGGCGTTATTTCAGCAGCTATGAATCTACTGACGATGCGCAGGTTGACGGTCACATCAATTCCATCAGCCCACGCGTTTCGGGCACGGTGGTGAAATTGAATGTGCAGGACAATCAATACGTTGAAGGGGGGGCGGTGTTAGTGGAAATTGATCCCACGGATTACCAAGTGGCGCTGGCTCGGGCTCAGGCCAACTACCAGGACGCGGTAGCAACTGCCAATGGCGCGCGCGTCAATGTCCCCATTACTTCGGTCAGCACCACGAGCCAGGTGGCCACGGCAGGGGCCAGTGTAGAAAACGCTAGGGCGGGCGTCCAGGCAGCGAAACAGCAGTATCAGGCAGCCAAGGCGCAATTGCAGCAGGCGGAAGCCAATAACGCCAGAGCCCAGAGCGACCTTGTACGGTATAAGCAACTGGTGGACAAGCAGGAGATTTCGCAACAGCAGTACGATCAGGCTGTAGCGGTTGCTCGAGTCAGCGCCGCGGGAGTAGAAGGCGCGCGTGCCGCTGCCGACGCGGCGCAGCAGCAGATCTCGCAGGCTGAATCGAAGCTTTTACAGGCCGCGGCTGACGTTCGAACCGCCAGCACGGCGCCACAGCAGGTATCGGCGGTGCGATCCAAAGCCCAATCTGCAGAAGCGCTGGTTGCGCAGAGAAAGGCCGACCTGGAGCAGGCGCAACTCAATTTGCAGTATACAAAAATTGTGGCTCCGGTCAGCGGCGTGGTCAGTAATCGCACGGTTGAAGTAGGTCAAAATGTGCAGATTGGCCAGGAGATGATGAAGCTGATCCCGCTGAATGATATTTGGGTCACCGCGAATTTCAAGGAGACGCAACTCAAGGGCGTGAAAGTGGGTCAGAGCGCCACTATCGCGGTGGACGCAACCGGCAAGAAATACAAAGGACACGTGGATAGCGTTGCAGGAGCCAGTGGCGCGCGTTTCAGCCTATTGCCTCCGGAGAACGCTACCGGCAATTTTGTGAAAGTTGTGCAGCGCATTCCGGTGAAGATTATCTTTGATTCGGGGGAGGACAAAGAGCACATCTTGCGTCCTGGTATGTCAGCCGAACCCAAGGTGTGGATCCGGTAAATTCGCGAAGTTCGCTTCCGGGAGAATTGTTTGTTCCGCATCGTCACGATCGAAAGAGAATTCGGCAGCGGTGGTGGCACTATTGCCGCGCAGCTTGCCGATCAACTGGGATGGAAGCTCTGGGACCAGGCTCTCACGGAGGAGATCGCTCGTATTGCCAATGTGGACTGCGCGACCGTGCAGCGCTGCGAAGAGCGTGTGGATAGCAGGCTTCGCCGCTTAGCCAAGGTTTTCTGGCGAGGAAGTCATGAGCGCAGCATCCCCATAGCCGACTCACAACTCTTCGACACGGATTGCATGGTCAACATGATGCAGGAGATCATGACCGGCATCGCGGAGGAAGGACAAGCAGTTGTGGTGGGACGGGGCGCGCCCTTTTTTCTCAGGGAGCGAGCCGATACCTTCCATATTTTTATGTATGCGCCGCGCGAGGAGAAGGTTCGCCGTCTTCTTGAAGCGGGACGTGAGCAGGCCGAGGCGGAAGAACTGGTAGAAACCGTCGACCGCGAGCGCATCGCGTACGTGAAGCATTACTTTGGCGCAGACTGGCCAACTCGATCTCTTTATCAGCTGATGGTGAACACCGCGATGGGAGACGAGAACGTGATCAGCACCATCCGAAATACCATGCAATTACTCGAAAAGAAATCTGACTCCACACCTGTGAAATTGCGCGGCGTGCTCTGAAGCGGTCAATTTTCCCTTTGCAGAATTACCACCAGCCTTCTTGGTCCATGCGCTCCCTGGATGAGAATTTTCTCTATGTCCGCGGTACGACTGGAGCCGCTAATGACGCAGGCGAATGAATTGCGGTCGAGAATTCCCTGCCGGTAAGCGTTGGCGAGCGCGGTTTGCAAGTCAGGCACAAGCTGGGCAAGCGTGGCATACACAATGTGGCACGGGGCAATGATCGAGGCTCCACGTCCGCCGCAGGATGCGCTGACCAAAATCGACCCGGTTTGCGCAATGAGCGCATCCGCCATAGTGATAGTTGCCTGAGAGGCTTCCCGAGGTGCACCCTCGCTGGACCATCGGATAGGCCGAGCGGGATTGGCGGCGGGCAGGATTTGCCGCAGCATCGGATCGTCCTGAACAAATACCTCTCCTTCGGGGAGTGGTGCCAGAACTTTCGCAAGTTGCAGCGCACTCGACGTGCTGTCAGAAGTCAAATTGCATTCCATTAAATTGGCGGCGCACTCCTGCTGAAATCGTTCCAGTGAATTGCAGATTGGCTCGAAGAACTCGCCACAGCTTGCATCCGAGGCTTGCGGCGAAGGGGTGCGCAGTGCGGCGCGGATGCGTTTATCAGTTGGCTGCAAGATGCCTTCTCCAGCGGCTGCGAAATGATTCTGTCGGCAATGGCATGGGCGCGCGGCCGCGGTTCCATGGCCGCATCGGATCCAGGATCGAACCAGCCAGTCCCAACCGATAAAGAAGGCGCAGAGTTGTGCGCCCCAACCACCCCGCCAGTCGGTAAATTCTTGGATGTAGCACGACGAAGCGCCAGGCACGAAACGACATGCGCTCCGCGAAATTTGTCTTCCCTTGACTTACGGCGTTACGACGATTGTGCAGCAGGTGATGATGAAGATCGATGCTTACGGGACAAACGCTGGTGCACGCCCCGCAAAGCGATGACGCGTATGACAAGTGTTTGAATTGCTCGAGCCCATTCAGATGTGGAGTGAGCACGCTGCCAATCGGCCCCGGGTACGTGGTCCCGTAAGCGTGGCCGCCGATGTGGCGGTACACCGGGCAAATATTCAGGCAGGCCCCACAACGAATGCAGTGCAGAACTTCACGCTGTTCGGCGTCTCCCAGCAACTTGCTGCGCCCATTGTCGACGAGTACAACGTGAAATTCTTCGGGCCCATCCACCTCGCCCGGGCGACGCGGACCGCCGATGAGCGTGCTGTAGGTAGTGATGGGCTGTCCCGTACCGGAGGTCGCGAGCATGGGCCAAAACAGGGCAAGGTCTTCGAGCCGGGGCACTACTTTTTCGATGCCGGTGACGACGACGTGAATGCGGGGAACGCTGGTGCACAAACGGCCATTGCCCTCGTTCGTCGATATGGCAATCACGCCGGCATCCGCCACGATAAAATTGGCGCCTGATATGCCCATTTCTGCGGAGAAGAACGCCTGCCGAAGTTTGCGGCGCGCCAAGGCGACCAGTTGACCGGGATCGTC
>QIAS01000084.1:4625-5476 GCA_003225615.1 Acidobacteriota bacterium
ATCTGATGCCGGTTCAGGTGCATGGCGGGGGTGACAATATGGTACGGAGGCTCATTGCGGAGTTGCACAATGAACTCGCCTAGATCCGTCTCCCAGACTTTTATGCCAAGTTTTTCCAGGGCAGGGCTGAGATGGATCTCTTCGGTGACCATCGACTTGGACTTAACCACGTTGCGCACCCCGAGCTGGCCGGCGACATGGGTGATGTAAGTACAGGCTTGCTCGGCGTCTTCGGCCCAAAACACATGCCCGCCGCGGGCAATTACCTTTTCTTCAAATTGAAGAAGGTACTTGTCGAGATGATTGATAGCATCTTGTTTAATCTGCTGGCATTTGCGGCGAGCGGACTGCCAGTCTTTGAAGCGGGCTCGTCCGCGGAGAACCGCCGCGTCGTAACTATCGATACCATGACGGATAATTTCGCGGTGGACCAGGTCCGCGGATTTGATCGCGGCATCATGCAAAAAGCGTTGTGCTCGCGTCGCGCTCATGCGCGCTCCTGGGCCAGAATGCTGGCCAAATGAATGGTACGGACTTGCAGGTTACGCTTGTTAAGAATTCCCTGCAGATGCAACAGGCAACTGGAATCGGTAGCCGTGACGAATTCCGCTCCCGTGACCGCGATGTTGTCCGCTTTCGAATTGCCCATCGCGACCGAAATGTCCGAGAACTTGGTTGCGAAGGTTCCGCCAAATCCACAGCATTCATCGCAACGGAGCATATCGAGCAGCTTCAGTCCCCTGACTTGCAGCAAGAGCTGGCGGGGTTCGTCACGCAGGCCAAGTTCTCGCAGTCCATGGCAAGAGGCGTGATATGTGACGTTATGAGGGAAAGTAGCGCCGACGTCGATC
>QIAS01000085.1:0-455 GCA_003225615.1 Acidobacteriota bacterium
CTGGGGCATGGACAGGCGCTGCAGCAACTGCTGAAATCGCGGATCGGAACGGATCTCGTCAAAGGCAGGTTCAACCCTCATGTACGGCAATTGGCTATCACGCTGATTGAAAGCATTCTCCAGCCAAGCCAGAGTTTGGTCCTTCTGCTGCAAGCGGGCATGTATTTGCGCGATGTTGTATGCCGAAACGTAGCGCTGTTTTGAAACCTGCTCTAACCCTTCCAGAGAGCTTTGCAATACCCCGCTATAGCCCGACTTGCGATAGTCTTCGCCGATAGCCGCCGCAAGATCGGGATTGCCCGATAGAGTCAATATCCGTTGACGCTCGCCAATGGCCTCGCGGTACATGCCGCTTTGCGCATACGCGGCCTCCAGCGCATGCTGTGCGGGGACAAAATTTGGATCCAGATCGAGCGCCTTTTTGAATTGTTGTATGGCAGGCTCGTATTGCCGGG
>QIAS01000085.1:476-3444 GCA_003225615.1 Acidobacteriota bacterium
GATTGGCAGCGAAAGCGGGTCGAGGTCTTGTGCCTTCTTCAGTTCCGCCTGGGCATCTTCCAGGCGGCCGGACCGCATGAGAAAGTCGCCGTACCAGTGGTGGGCGGTAGCGGAGTTGGGGCCGAGCTGAAGCGCGCGTTTGAATTCAGTTTCCGCTCCCGGCCAATCCCAGTCGTAAGCTTCCCGAACCAGAGCCAGGGAAATGTGCGCCTCAGGCAGCATGTCATCAATCTTGAGAGCCTGCATGGCTGCGGTTTTAGCATCTTGCCGGACCTGTTTAGAGGCAACGTAGCCAGTATCCCCTAGAAAGTTGTAGGCAGCCGCCAGACCGGCATAGGCCAGCGCGTAATTCGGATCTCGCTGAACCGCCTGGTTGAAATAAAGTATCGCCTTGTTAAATCCATCTTCGGTCCACTTGTTCCAGTAATAAAGCCCCTGAAGATAAAGCTGATAAGCTTCGGGATTCTCGGTGTAGTGCTTGGCTAGTTGTGGCGCCTCCTGGTTGACTAGTTTTGGCCGCAGGTTATCGTAAATTTCTTTGGAAATGTCCTCCTGGACGCTGAGCAGATCGGTAACTTTCCGGTTGTATTGTTCGCCCCACAATTCCGACCCATCAGCCACCCTGACCAGATCAGTTTGTATGGTCAAAGTATCGCCGCGCTGGGCGATGCGTCCGGAGAGCACAGCATCTACCTTGAGATCTTTGCCAACCTTCTGGGCGCTCAATTCGCGGCCCTTATAACTGAACACTGTGCTGCGCGCCATCACCCGTAGATCGGGGATACGGGAAAGGCTGCTGATGATCCCGTCGGTCACGCCATCAGCCAGATATTCGAGATTGGGATCTGCCCCCGAATTGACGAAGGGCAGGACCGCAACGGAGTGAATCCCAGAGGATGCGAATCCATTCAAAACCCGCTCCCGCCAGCTCCTCGGCGCCACGATGAGCAGCAGGACAAGCAAGGCGGAACTCACCCCTGCAATGACCTTGGGTGAGCGCCAGTGAATTTTTCGCCGATCGGGTGTCGCTAAAGCGGGGACTCCGGAGGATTCAGTATCACGCTTAACCCGTTTAAGGTCGGTACGAAGTTCCGCGGCAGACTGGTAGCGCAAGCGCCGGTCTTTTTCCAGCAGCTTCGCAATAATCCAGCCCAGGTCCGGAGGGAGATCAGGATTGAGCCGTGTCACCGGCGTGGGCGTGCGATTCAGAATCGCCTCAAAGACGACCGCAGTCGTTCCGAGTCCGAATGCGAGCCGGCCTGTCGCCATCTCATACAACACTGCACCAAGCGAAAAGAGATCGCTGCGCTGGTCAAGTTCTTCGCCTCGAGCTTGCTCCGGCGACATATACGAGACCGTGCCGACCGCAACCCCGGTGGTAGTTAAGTGTTCTGCATCAGTCACCGTCGGCATGGCTGCAGCGCCCACGCCTTCGGCAATCCGGTACGGTTTCGTGACCAGTTTTGCCAAGCCGAAGTCGAGCACTTTCGCTTGTCCGCGCCGGTTAATAAAAATGTTTGCCGGCTTCAGATCGCGGTGGACAATTCCCGACTCATGCGCAGCTTCCAGCGCCTCGGCAATCTGCAGCGCGATCTCAAGGATTTGGGCGGCGGGCATGGGCTTGCCCAGCATGATGTGCTTGAGCGTGTGGCCATCCAGGAACTCCATGACGATGAAGGGATGGCCGTCGGATTCGTCGATCTCGTGGATGGTGCAGATGTTGGGATGATTAAGCGCGGAGGCCGCCCGGGCCTCGCGCTGAAACCGCTCCAAAGCCTGATGATCGCGGATCATTTCGGGCGGGAGAAACTTCAACGCTACATTCCTGCCCAGCCTGAGGTCTTCAGCTCGGTAGACCACTCCCATACCACCGCCCCCAAGGCGCTCCTCAATGCGGTAGTGGGAAATGACTTTGCCAACCATAGGAAATCCACGGGGGACCGACGGCACGCCATGTTAGGCTGCCCAACTTGGCAAGTCAACGCGTCAAAGGGGTTGGTAGTGGGTCAGTTTGAAATTCTGCGTACTCGCGCCAGCGAAGTGCATTGGCTGTGACATGAAGGTGGTTTCTGGCGACCCTGACCCGAAGCACATCAGTACCAGCTACGTTGAACGCCAGAACCTAACCATGCGTATGCTGATGCGGCGCTTCACGCGGCTAACGAATGCATTTAGCAAGAAGGTGGACAATCACCGTCACGCGGTTGCCCTGCACTTTATGTACTACAACTTCTGCCGTGTGCATCAGACATTGCGCGTGACTCCAGCCATGGAAGTCGGACTCACCGACCACGTATGGACATTAGAGGATTTGATTAACCTGCTCAGAGCAACTGAATTGGCAGCCTAGCGGCGTCCCGCCATTGCGCTCTGTTCTTTCGCTAAGCTGCCCGACGAGGGTTTTCGCGGCCCTGTCCTGACTGTGCGTTTCTGTGTTTACCTGCCCCCCACCGGACATATGCGGCGATGCCCGCAATGGCAGCTCCAAATAAGACCCAAGGAACTATGACACTCACGACCTTACCCCTCATTCTCTGTCTTCTGAGATCGCGCTGATTCGTAATTCGATTCCGCCGATAACAAGGCCGACGCCAAACAGGAACGCGACAGCGCTAACCTCTAGCCAGTAGGTATTTTTTTGGAGGATGGTTTCTAAAGGGAGGAACAATAGAACCAAAACCCCCAATTCAGAAAATACTTCTCCTGCGTGCTTCTTGCGTACTCTCTTCTTGGCATCCTCCGTCAGGGAGGAGGAGTTGTCCAACATGCCGTCCGTAATGTACTAAAGACGCTGTCATTTTGTACACCAACGTGCTATTGACAGAACGACTTAATTTTCCGCGTTCTAAAATCCGAACAAACCTCCAGCACGTCAGATGCCATATAGACGTATAAGGGATGGTTCAGTTAGCCCCAAATTGACCCACTACCAAGGGTTATAAGGAGCCGAGCGAAGCGGCAACTAGGT
>QIAS01000086.1 GCA_003225615.1 Acidobacteriota bacterium
CGATGAACGCCGACTTGCGGTGAACTCGGCTGTACGCATTCTCCGCGATTTCGCGTTAGCCTCCGAAGGAATTGTTGCCCCGCCTTGATTCATTGGCCGCGAGCCGCTTAACCTCGTGCAATGGGATAACGAACGCCGACTTCGTCGAGGTGGTGGAGCAGATCGAGCGGATCCTGGTAGACGCGGTAGGCGCCTGCGCGTTCCAGTTCGTCTTCTCCGTAACCTCCGGAAAGAAGGCCCACTCCGAGCGCTCGCGCGCGTCTTGCGGCAAGCAGATCCCAGACACTGTCTCCGACCACCACTGATTTTTCGATGTCTACGCCCAGGCGTTCCGCCGCGGTCACGAACAAATCCGGGTCAGGTTTGGCGTGCTGCACCTGGTCGCGGGTAATGATCGGCACTTCCGGAGGAATATCAAGGATTTGAAGCGTCTTCTTCGCGAAGTCCATTCTGCCGCTGGTTGCGATCGCCCACGGGACGCCAGCCTGAGTGAGGAATTTGAGCAAATCCTTCGCCCCCGGGAGGGGCCGCACTTCCGCGACTTGCCGGGTATAGGCTTTCGCGTGGCTTTGCTGCAGCTGTTTTACTTGTTCGGCGGAAACTTCGCGTCCGGTTTCCCGCAACAAGGCATTCACAAGCAATCCACCACTCATACCAATGCGGCGATGAATGCGCCAGACGGCGAGCTCGATGCCGCAGCTCTCCAAGGCTTCCCGCCACGCCAGAACGTGCTCGTAAACGCTGTCTACCAAGGTTCCATCGAGATCGAAAAGAAACGCTGACGCACTAGAAGTCATTTTCATAGCCTGGTACCGCCGCCGGTTGGATTTTCGTTCTTCGCAGTTGCCGGACTACTGAGATGCGAGAATGGCCTTCAGCGCTCCAGTCCGACGCGCTTCAATAAAGAAAGAAATCTGGGATCGTCGCGCAGCGGATCTACCAGCGGTTCCACTTTCATGTAAAGCATGTGCTCCGATCGATCCTGATAGCTCTTCTCCAGCCAGGAAAAGGCTTCATCTTTATCGCCGAGCGCAACGTTGACAATGGCTATCCATGAAGGCGCCACATAGCGGGTCTTTGAAGCAGTAATAAGGGCTTGTAATTCTTTGCGGGCATCAGAGGTGCGGCCTGCCCTCGCATAAGCGTAACCGAGCATCGCGTGAACAGCTGGAAGATCGGATTCTGGCTTGCCGGCTGAACTCTGAGCTGTGACGGCCTGTCCGCCGGGCGCGACCGGCGCTTTTTGGGCGGAAACATTTCCTTCACCCGTTAATGCATAGTTGGCGGCCTGATCGCGGGCTTGCTCGAACTCGGAGATGGCCTGCTCGATCATTCCTTTTTGTTCTAGAGCGAGTCCCAACTGAATGCGCGCCGGCACGTAGCCGGGATCGATTTCCAAGCCTTTTCGGCATTGGGCGATGGCCTGATCGTATTGCCGCGAGAGGTAATACTGGCGCGCCAGTCCGTTGTTCACGAAGAGGGAAAGGGGATCGAGTTCCACGGCGAGCGATGCTTCCTTGAGACTCTCCTGGGTGCGGCCAGTTTGCATCAGCTCATGGGCATACCAGTGATGAACGATGGAGTAATTCGGGTTCAGCTCAATTGCGCGCTTGAACTCGCGTTCTGCGCCGGACCAATCCCAGTCGTAGTTGTGTAGCACGTGTCCCATTGATGCATGAGCTTCCGCCAGCGAATCATCGAGCTTCAACGAACGCTCCGCCGCGGCTTTGGCGTCGGCCATGGCCTTGCGCGGGGGCACAATCTCCGGGCCGCCCAGCAGGGTGAGAAAAGCGTAATAGTCGGCAAGCCCGGCATAGGCAAGCGCGTAGTTAGGATCTTGCTGTATGGCTCGGTGGAAGTATGTCCCGGATTTTTGTAGGCCGTCGGCGGTACGCTTGTTCCAGTAGTGCCGGCCCAGCAGGTAAGACTCGTATGCTTCCGGTATGACAGGGTGGGCCTGTTTGTCCAACTGTCGCCGCTGCTGCGGAGTCAACTGCAGATCGATCTTAGCCGCGATGTCGCGCGCTACCTCGCTTTGCAATAAGAGCACGTCGCTCAACTCACGATCGTAATCGTCCGCCCAGAGATGCTTGTCCGTGGCTGCATCCACCAGTTGGGCGGTGATGCGTACCCGCTGGCCCGACAACTGCACCGCCCCCTCCACGATGGCATCCACTCCGAGCTCGCGGGCAATTTGCGGCAGTGGCTTGCGTGTGCCCTTGTACTGCATCACCGAAGTTCGCGAGATAACTTTCAGATCTCCCAGCTTGGAAAACTGGGTGATCAGTTCTTCGGTCATTTCATCTGCAAAGTAGTCCTGCGCTGGATCGGACGAAAGATTGGCCAGAGGCAGCACCGCCAGGGAACGGAAAGAGCGGACGGTAGCTTTCCCAGAAATCCAAGTTCGCACTCCACCCACATTGAAAACAAAAGACAAAATCACAACTGCAGCGAGAGAACCTAATGCTGCGGAGGTAAAGCTGATCTTTTTCTTCGGAACGGGAGGCGGAACGTCTTTCTCAAGCTCGGGGGACGGGGGTTCGGCCGGTGCGGGAGCCGGGCGCACCTCCTCGTGAGGTGGGTGCAGCACATCCACAGGTGCAATAAAACGGTATCCACGCCGAGCAAGCGTTTCAATGAAGCGCGGATTTTCGGGCGAATCGCCGAGGGCGTCGCGCAACCTTTTCA
>QIAS01000384.1 GCA_003225615.1 Acidobacteriota bacterium
TGCCACGGCCGTGGGACCGGCAACGAAACCGCCGAAGATGCACGACACCAGCGAGTTCGCGCCCAGGCGATTGGCTCCGTGATACTGGTATTCGCACTCGCCGGCGGCAAATACGCCGGGGATGTTCGTTGCTTGTTTGAAGTCAACCCAGAGACCGCCCATGGTGTAGTGCATGCCGGGAAAAATCTTCATGGGAACTTCGCGGGGATCGTCGCCCACAAACTTCTCGTAGATCTCCAGAATGCCTTCCAGTTTGCGGTCAAGAATTTTGCGGTCAATGTGCGTCAGGTCCAGGTAGACCATCGGCTTGCCATCGATCCCGAGATGGTGCTCGTAGACAACTTTGTGAATGGCGCGGGTGGCGACATCGCGAGGTACGAGATTGCCGTATTTCGGATACCACTCTTCCAGAAAATACAACCGTTCACTTTCCGGAATGGACTTAGGGTCGCGGTTGTCTCCCGGTTTCTTCGGCACCCATACACGCCCGCCTTCACCGCGCGCTGATTCTGACATCAGGCGCAGCTTGTCTTCGCCGGGAATCGATGTGGGGTGCACCTGGATGAATTCGCCGTTCGCGTAGTAGCAGCCTTGCTGGTAGAGCGCGGATTGAGCGGATCCGGTGCAGACGACGGAATTGGTGGACTTGCCGAAAATTGCGCCGATGCCTCCAGTAGCGATGATGATGGCGTCGGCAGGGAAGATGCTTACTTCCATGGAGCGCAGGTCCATGGCGCAAATGCCGCGGCAAATCCGCTTTCCGTCGAGCACAGCGGACAGGAACTCCCAGTGCTCGAATTTTTTGACCTTGCCTTCAGACTCGTAGCGGCGCACTTGCTCGTCCAACGCGTAGAGGAGTTGCTGACCGGTAGTGGCCCCCGCGAACGCGGTGCGGTTATAGAGTGTTCCGCCGAATCGGCGAAAATCGAGCAAACCCTCAGGAGTGCGGTTAAAGGGCACGCCCATGCGGTCGAGAAGGTCAATGATGGCGGGAGCCGCGTCGCACATCGCTTTCACGGGCGGCTGGTTGGCGAGAAAGTCTCCGCCGTAAATGGTGTCGTCGAAATGCTGCCAGGTGGAGTCGCCCTCGCCTTTCAGATTCTTGGCCGCGTTAATGCCGCCCTGCGCGCAAACCGAATGGGAACGCTTCACCGGGACGATGGAGAACAGGTCTACTTCGCCACCCATCTCGGCAATTTTTATGACAGCGGCAAGACCCGCAAGGCCTCCGCCTACGACAATGATTTTGGGGGCTGCCGCCATTGCTATCGCACCAGCTTTCCGGGATTGTGTCTTTGAGTTGAGTCCACCAGAGTCGTGCCTGCCCTGGGCGCCTCTGGAAAGCGCGCCCGGAACGCGTATAAGCTGGCGAGACCCACGACTGCGAGCAGAACGAAAAATGCCATGCAGAGCCGCAGGAATCGGCGCTGCGCTTTTTCACCCGAAATGATCCCCCACTTCGCGGCGAACAGCCAGCTCCCGTAAGCAAAGTGCCACGAGGCGGCGAGCAGGCCGACGATGTAGAAAGCCAGCAACCAGGGCGAGTGAACTTCTGCGGCAACTTTACCGAATGACGCTGCCGGATTCTCGTGAAGATCAGTGCCGGCAAAGCGCATGGTCCAGGTATGCCAGACGATGTAAACGAAGGCGAGGGCGCCGGTCCAGCGCTGCAGGGTGTACATCCAATTGCCCGTCCAGGGATACTGGGCTGTATTGCTGTCGCCTTCAAACCAGATATAGAAACCGTAAAGGCCGTGATAGGCGATGGGCAGCCAGATGCCGAACAACTCCAAAAAGAAGACTAATGGGAGGTTGCCAAGAAAGCTCACTTGTCGGGCGTAGGCGTCGGGGCCGCTAAGAGCGGTCGAGTTTGAAATCAGAATGTGTTCGAACAGAAAAGCGCCGACCGGAACAATTCCTGTCAATGAATGCAGGCGCCGGAGCCAGAAAGAATAACCTTGTCCGGCGCGCAGGGGAGCAACTCCACCTTTGATGACCGGAGCCGCAGGGCTGGCAGTCGATGCCACGAATGCTCCTTATGAGTTCGGGTCTGATGGAATAACTTTTTATTATCTTGTCGCGCGAGAAGCGAAGTCAAGGAGGCAGGTCACGTTTTGGGACTCTCACTGCTCAACAGCGCTTTCCGACTGCGCGCCGTACCAGTCCAAAAACTTGCGGAAAGCCGCGCCGCGGTGGCTATGGCGGGCCTTCTCATCTACAGGGATCTCCGCGAAAGTTTTTTGGATTGGCGGAAAGAAAAACAGCGGATCGTAGCCGAAGCCGTGATTGCCGCGCGGCGAGTCAATAATTCTCCCATCAGCCTGGCCGCGACATATCGCCAGCGTTTTGCCATCGCGGGCGGCAGCGATAACGCAAACGAAGTGTGCCGTCCGGCGTTCGGGCGGTACGTTCTTCAATTCGCGCAGCAGCCGAGCATTGTTTGCCTCGTCATCCATGTTGTTCTCTGCCAGCCGCGGATCTTCGGCAGCATAACGAGCGGAGTGCACCCCGGGCGCACCGTTAAGAGCGTCTACCTCCAGGCCGGAATCGTCGGCAATGATGATCTGGCCGGGGGCATAGCGGCTGTAATGCTCGGCTTTCTTGCGCGCATTCGCCTCGAACGTCAGACCATCTTCAATGACCCCGGGCAGGGAAGAGAAGCCCGGGATCGCAGCCAGTGAAACTCCATGCGAAGAAGCGGCGCCCGCGAAGTCGCGAAGCTTGCCTGGATTTGACGTTGCCACGAGAATGGATTGTGTACGGCCTCCATCCTGCCGAGGACGAGGCACGCCAGAGCGGCGCATTCGCTTTCGTGCCAGCACAACTAGGGCGACAACCAGCAATACCGCTACCAATGACACAAAGCCGCCCACGGTGCGGTCCCAGGTACGAACGAATTTCACGCTCACGCGGTTCTCGCCAGATTTCAGAGGAATCATCATTTGCCCAGTCACTTCCTGAGTTTCAGTAGCAGTTGTTGCGCCGTTGATTTCGACATTCCACGCCGGATAGTTGAAAAGACGCAAAGTCGCAGATGTCGGCGTCAAAACATCTGCCCGGAATAGCTTCATTTCCGGGCCCCATTTAAGTAGCTCGATATGACCGCTGCCGGGTTCGACCAAGACCTTGGCCGCGTCCTTCTTTACCTCATAGGGATCAGCACCTGCGGGAACGTACTCGTCGGTACCCTCGTAGCCTTGTCCTGTCAAGAAGGCATCACGCATTTCCTGGATGTCAGCCGCGGTGTCCCACCAGGGGGCTTGAATGCGATGCCATACAAAGGCGATGACCATCAGCATGACGACCCACACCAACGCTCGACTCAGCCACCGGCGGGTACCCATCGTGACGAGTAGCGCAAATGCGACGTTCAGGCATAACAGCCATCGCCAGGGAAGCTGCACGAAACGCAGCTTGGGCAAGTGCTGCCAGAACACTGAGGTGATTGGAAACATGAGTAGGGTCGCGGCCACCGCCCAGATTACCAGCAACCACCATGCCTCCCGCTGCTGAGTGCGCCAGCGTCGCGAAAACCAANNNCAACCACGATCATCTCTCCCACCGCGACGATCGACACCAGCAGATTAAAACGGTTGTGGTCCACATCATCGATCGTGGTGAACAGGAAATTATCCTGTGGACGTACACCCGGAGACAGCACTTCCCCAATGTTCACCCACTTTTCTTCATAAGCCGCAGGCACCAGGTAGAAGGCTGCCAGGGCCGCGCCGAGTACGACCGCAACGCCGGCGGAAAGCAAGATGCGGGGCGACTTCCAAGCCAGAGCGACCACAACCGCTAGCAGGGCCAGCGAGTAATTCACCATCACCGCGGACGGCGCATTGGTAAGCCAAACCGCAGACACGATGAGCGCGAGCGGGACAGTCACCTTTGATCCGTCTTCGCGGGCGCGTAAAAAGGTCAAGAGAAGCAACGGCGGCAGAGCTCCGGCCAAGAGCTCGGCAAATGCGCTCCTCCAATAAACAATCACGATGTAGTAGGGATTCGCCGCGTATAACGCCGCGGCAAACACAGCATCTCGCCCGGGCAGCCAGCGGCGTGCCAGCACAAACATCGACAGACCAGAAGCGCCAAGCGCGATCCACATGTAGGCGCCGGGCGCCAATTTCCAGGGCAACAGCGCCCCCAGAGCCGCCCCCAGAGTCCATGACGCGGGTGGATAAAACAGGAAACGCGCTTCGCCGTATCCCCAGTGCGCCAGTGCTGCCCAACGGGGATACAAGATTCCCTGCTTCCATTGATCAAGGACTTCCATCCAGGAAAAAACGTGGAATTCAAAATCGTGTCCAGAAGGGTTACCGCGGAAAAGAAAGGGGACGAGCACGGCCAAAGCTGTGACCATGATGATGAGCGCGCCCCAGGGGAATAATGCCCACACGGAATCCAGCTGCGCCTTGTGGTCCTCAGTGCTCGGCTGATCGGCTTCCGGTTGAGAGTGTCTGCCTGGTTCCGATCTGTGCTGCCTACGTCCATTCAGTTCTCGCATAGTCCCAGCCATGAAGATACCGCAAACCTTCGACGATTACTGCCGTCAGATATACTGAGACGTAATTCGCGCTTCTGCGCACATCGGGACCAATGTGAAGTGTCAACGGCTACGGGCCGCAGCATACTCAGTAATTTTCTTGGCGGCCGCCTACCTTCCGCTTTTTTGCGTGGCGCAAACGAGCTCCCAGTCTGCCCCCGCAACTTTTTCTTCGAGCTCGACGCCTACTCCTGAAGAGTCCTTTGCACCGGTTCAGCAATGGAAGAACGCGCTCGCTTCCCGGAATGCAGCGGCCTTGCGGGCGCTGTACAGCAGCAATCCTCCGGCGCGGATTTTCACTCCTGCCGGTGAGGTCGATGCCGACGGAGAGGTAGCCTTCTGGACGGGGCTGAAGTCACGCGGCGTGGGCGTGCACATCGCTCAATCCGCATCGCCCGGCCCGGGTATGCAACAACTTCTCTTAAATATCAAGGTTCGACCGCACGGCTCTGCCGACAAGGAGCTCACCTACACGGAAGCGCAAGTCTGGCAGCAGCAAAACGAGCAGTGGCGCCTCGTGGCAGCCAAACGGGCTGAACCGACGCGCCTTGAGCAACCTGCCTCTACGAGCAAGAATATTTACCCGGCCGGAGCCGATGCCCATGCCGAGATCAAAGAGGCTTTGGACAAGGCCAAAAGCGATCACAAGCGTGTGATCGTCGTCTTTGGCGCGAATTGGTGCTATGACTGTCACGTGCTCGACCTGGCCTTCCACCGCAACGATATTGCACGTGTGCTGAATGCAAGTTACGAAGTCGTTCATGTGGACATCGGAGAGGGAGAAAAGAACCAGGATCTGATGCAGGCATACGAAGTTCCCATGAAGAAGGGAATCCCCGCTTTAGCGGTCCTGGATGCGGACGGCAAGCTGCTCTACAGCCAGAAGAATGGAGAATTCGAGAAAGCCCGCGCCCTCGGACCCGAGGATTTACTCGCATTCCTGAATAAGTGGAAGCCGCAGGCGCGTTAGGGGTTCAGGAAGAAGAAACTTCCTGTGAACTGCGCTGCTTGCGAAGTTCTGTGAAGAATGTGTCCGCATCGAGGGCAGGTCCGCCCCGCAGTAGTTCCAGGAGGGGATCGTCCAATTCCACGTCGCTGTTGGCGAATTGCGTTTCGTCCGCTACTAGGGAACGCGGAGAGATCAGCAAAGCCGGGAGTGTTCCCGGACGGCTGGTGAGAAACTGAATAAATTCCCCAACCTTTTCGCGCTGTTCGCTGGTGCGCGAGGGGAATTCAATGCCCATGCCGTAAGAAGGATGCATAACTCGCACTAATCCTTCCGCGTGAATTTCCATGTCTTCTGCCTGCAAGCAGAGATCGACTGCGGCGCCGGCAGGGAATGGCGATTCGGTTTCCACATAACATCCACCCAAGCTCAAATCGGTCAGCTTGCAATGGGAGACCGGATCCGCCTCATCGGGCAAAGCGTCAGTCGAATGGGCAATCAGCCAGTTCTGCAGCGACGTTTGAACATCTTCGGGAATATCCAGGAAGCGAACTCCCGTTTGTCCGTTGGGGCTCGCCCAGGCAACTTCACCATGAGCATTCACCTCGGCGCTGCCGTCGGGCAGAGTAAAACAGAATCCAATATGAGAAGCGGAAGACAATGGCTGGGCGGAAAGCACGTCCATGCCGGTAGCGCTGAGATCCAGCATGATGCCTTCGATTTCATGTCCCTCGGCAGCGGTCAGCACCACTGGAGTCTGCACAGGCACTCGAAAGGAACGCCGGCGCTCGCGCTTAAGCAGCGCGCTGGCGGCCCTCAAAGTTGCCGTCGCTTGTTCGGGAGAAATCGGTTTGCTTAATACGAAATTTGCTCCGGCCCCGAAACTGTGGCGAATTTTGGCCGGATCGTCAACCAGCGCCACCGTCACGCAGCGCATTTTCGTGCCGGGCTGACCCACGTTCGCCAGCACCATGGTGGCTGATTCCAAGTCTTCGAAATCGACGATCACTGCGTCGAATCTTTCTTCGCTGACACGAGTGACGGCAACCTCGGGATCGCTGGAACGCTCCACGGCCACGCTGAACTCAGCCAGTACCCGGCTGAGAACTTCGGCCGCATCGTCATCCTTGGAAACCAGCAATGCCTGCAGGGTCATACAGCGTCAATCTCCGAAAGCGTTTAGCAATTACGGCCAGCGCGGAGCAACTCCCTTGTTCGGTTTGGCAGGAGCGGCTTGTGTGCCGCCTTGTGCGCCCGCCTTGGCTGCCATCGCGTTGGGACGCCCTTCCTCCTCCACTTCCGAGAGAACCAGGTTGTCATCCTCTTCGTTATCCGTAAGTAGAGGAGCTACTTCACGCAGCTTCTCGGCAGCCTGCTGCAGCATTTCAATCTGCTTGGTCAGCTGGGCGTACTTGGCCTGCTTGCGCCGCAGGACCTCGTGAATATCTTTCATAGATCCCCCTCCTCGCGAATCTAAGTACCCCGGCGGCACAGGTCAACAGTAATCCCCCCTGCACAATTACGGGGGTAACTGCCGAAAAACACCACTCTTTGCTGTTATGAGGCACGCCATTGATTGCAAATTGCTTACCGGTAGTGCCAACTGGTGGTAGCCGCAATTACAAGCGCAGACCGGCTCGTACAACAAAGCCTGCCGAATCTAAGCTGAGTGAGGGTGATCGTGCAGCACGTGGATTGTGATGACGGTTGAGCCTGTAGGCTGTTGCGAGATTTAAACGCTACACAAACAAAAGGCCCCGCCGCTCGACGGGGCCTTAGATCTTGGAATGGTTACTGAGCGCGATTACAGGGTTAGTTTGCGACGTACCAGCCCAGCAATACCCACGAGACCGGTTCCCAATAAACCGAGGGTTCCCGGTTCCGGAACCACGACGACGACGTTGGTATCGCCGCTGTTAATGTCGCCGCTGCCGCTAAAGACCCCCTTACCCGTCGTCACTGCGGCTTGAATGGTGAAGCCCTGACCATTGGTGAGGGTAGCTTTCAGACTGTACTGATCCGTACCGTTCGCCAGGGGGCCCTCAAAAGTCCAAGTCGCCGAGGTAAAGCTGCCGCTGAATAGCACACCGTTTGGAAGGCCAGCAGTGCCATTACCCGTAATGGTAATGGTGCCGGGCCCGAAGGTGCCGCCACCGCCCAGACTACCACCGGCCATCAGCGCTCCGGTTTGTATGACCACGGTCCCCAGGTTTGCCCCGTTACACGGGCACCCGCTCATTCCGGTCACTGCGATCAGCGTGGACGAGATACTCAGGCCGGCGGTCTCGTCTCCCGAAATAGTACCGCCCTGGTTAGCAAAGTCGATGCTGTTGGCAAAAGCTGCCATTGGTAAAGCAAGAACCAACAGAGCTAGTAGAACTGCTCGCCTCATAACTTACCCTCCTGAACCTGACCTAAGATTTAAACCTGCTCGCGCCGAGTCTCGGGGACATCAGACCTAGCAGCGTAAACAGACAAGTACCCGCGTGCTTTCAGTGCATCTCTGCTGCCAAAACCAAACTTCGGCAACTCTGCTTTCCTTACAGCTACTTACAGATGTTGCCCACCGCTTGCGGAAATCTCCGACTGCAAATAGATGCACACTAGAAACAAGCTTTTTGCGTTGGCTTGGCCTGACCAACGCCGTTTGTGGCCGGAATGACGCCTTTTCTACTTCGCCGTCGTCGGCCGCAGGTTTTCAAAGAGCAGACCGTGTGCGGCCATCCGCCGCAACCATCCAGAACCCGATCACTTGCTTTTTGTTGCGCTGCGGCTTAGAGGCAGCTGAGTAGAAGCTGGTTGGCTGGGCACCTGCCAATGTGAGAACTTACATGTCTGCACGAGGTTACGAGTAGCCAATTTGTGCTATTGGGTGGCACGGAAGTGGCATTTACAGTCCCTGAGGAGCGAATTACCTTTGCAAGCGAGCAGTTCTGGGGGAGGGCTGTTCGGGCGTCCCAGACTCGACAAGAGTCAGGGGCGCTTCTTAATTTTTGGACGTATTTTTTTCGTGCCAAGGGCTCGGCATTGTCCCGCCGCATCGCGTTGTGTCCCGTACCTGTTTCCCCCGCCTCCGCTCAAACTTTCAACGCGCTTCGACACGCCGATGACAATAGTCTCGAATGCCGGCAATGAGTGGTCCCTCACGGGCGGAGCGCAATGCAGGAATTGTGCTCGTGACCGCCACCGACGACGTCGACTTGGTCTGAAGCAGGTACCAAGAGAGTATCGTCAAATCCTCAGGCTTCTCAGCTTATTATGAAGCAGGCCAGTGGGAGGTCGACTACCGATGGCAGCCAATCAAGTAGTTCTGTACTTCGAAAACCAGGAAGACGCCTTGCGCTTTACTCTGGCCGCGGGAACAGTCCTGGCCGATGACAAGCCCACCCACAATGTCGAAGACTTGCTGAAAGTTGCCCGCGAGATGGGCAGGGCAAGCCGCATCACAGCAAGTGGCACGCTGAGCGGATAGCAACCGTCCTTTAGTCTGCAATTCTGCGGGAATTCCGCGGAGTCAAGTAATCGATTTCCTACTGCAGCTCCCCACGCATAAACGGACCCTGAATTAATGCACTCCCATCAGTCGGCTGCCAGTCTGCAACGAATCAATGTATTCCTTTAGGCGGGCGCGATCCTCCGGCGCCATGTGCGTAAACTTCAGGCCGTTCCCCACGGAGGGATGACTGCTGACGATCACCCCGGCCGCTCGAATCTTGGTTTCACCCACCCAGAGCACGATTTCTACTTGGGCAGAAACATCCTGGGTGAAGCTCATTTCCACATAGCACCCGCCCAGGCAAATATCAGCCGTTTGAGCACGAATAGGCGTCTCCGTTACCGGTCGTCGCACTTCGACCGGCAGGTTCACCTTAACTCGTGGAAACTGCCTTGGTGTCCATGCCATAGTTCAGCTCCTCGGAACCGGAATTACCCGATTATCCTGAGGGTGAGTACAACTTTCTAGTGGCAGTTCGTGTGCCAAAATGGAATCGCAAACAGCTGCCGTACTTTCAACAACTTATGGTTAACCAACGATCCCTTCCTTGGCACGGGTTGCGCTCCGGAGTGACAAAAAATGTTGGCCGTCTTGTTGACGGGTGTTTGCTCCTCTGATCTCGAGATAACCCGCCTCCTCTGCCTGGCGGAGTATCCCTCACTGCACTCCGAGACGATCCAATGGCCAAGGCGCCGGACCTACCGGATGCATTTACTGCTCGATACCATGAAGACTGTATAGACAATCAGCAGCAACACAGGCTTATATGACGGACGCGGCACTTTGCGCGTTCTGAAAGCTTCCATCCTCCCCCAGATGGAAATTGTCAGGGCTGGCAAGATCCGCGCTACGCCTTCTCTGATACCGTCGCCAGCTGGAGTCTTCCAGCTCAAGCTGGTAATTGTTGAGGTGAATATGTCTCCGCTACGTATTTTGGTTGCTGATGATCACGAAGTTGTGCGCCGTGGTTTGTGTTCTCTGCTGAAGTCGCACGCGGGCTGGGAAGTCTGCGCTGAAGCGTCGGACGGCCGCGAAGCGGTCGAAAAAGTGAAACAGATTAAACCCGATGTAGTCATTCTGGATATCGGTATGCCGAACCTGAATGGATTGGCGGCCACGCGTCAGATCGTTCACAATGACGAGCGGCAAAGAGTCATCATTCTCACCGTCACCGACTCCGAACAGGTGATCCGGGAAGTGCTGGCGGCGGGCGCTCGTGGCTTTGTATTGAAATCCGATGCGGCTCGCGACCTGATCACGGCAGTAGAGGCAATCGAAAAGAATCGCACGTTCTTCACCTCGCGCGTCGGACAGATTGTCCTGACCGGGTACTTGAAGAACGGACAACCGCAAGCCGAACCGACCCTGCCCACGTTGACGCCACGCGAACGTGAAGTCGTGCAACTGCTGGCCGAAGGCAAGAGTACGAAGGAAGTTGCCTCCGTCCTGAACCTGAGCACCAAGACGGCGGAGACTCATCGCTCCAACATCATGCGCAAGCTCGGCATCCACAGCGTAAGCGAGTTGGTGCTCTATGCGGTGCGTAACAACATTGTGCAGGTGCAGGTACTGGATCCAGCGGAAAAAGGCGACGCTGCAACGCCTGCTGCTTAAGGCTTCTCTAATACTTAATCTGCCGCCTCTTGAGAAAACTGTGGTATAACCTTCCCCACACCGCGAGGGCTGCCCCCTCAGTCCTCAAAAACACTCTTCCATGCGATACAAATACAGTCCGATCTTTGCTTCGCTTTTAGTCCTGTTCCTGACTCCATTAGCGACCGCCGCCACCTGCAATTTCAGTACGAACACAACCACCAAAGTCGAGGCTTTGCTGAACGATTGCGAGACTGCTGCCACCATCACAGTGAACGACGGCTACACCTTGGATGGTAGGGGTCACACGATCACTGCCAGCCTGGATTCAACGGGTTCATTCTCCGGTTCCGCAGTGATCACGAACGCCGCCGGGGCCAGCACCATGCTGGTGAAAAACGTAATCGTCGACTTCGGAAACGTCGGCTGCGCAGTAGGGGAAGGAATCGCGTTCGATTCGGTAGCGGGATCGCTGACCGCCAGCAGCGTTCTGCATGCTAGCGCATCGTGCACGTCTGCGGTAATCGGGGTATATGTGAATGATCAAAGTGCCGTAAGCCGTACGGTGACGATCTCCACCACCAGAGTGCTGCAGGCTGATACAGGAATTCAGGTCGATGCAACGTCCGCGATGACCGTCAATCTGACCAGCAACGAAATCAGCGCCGCTGTGCCGCTCCGCATCAGCGGAGCCGGGGGCACTGTCAGCAGAAATACCTTCGAGGCTACCAGCGAGGCCGTGATTCTGAACGGAGCGCCTGTCAAAGTGCTTACGAACAACATCAACCTGGTCTCCGGAAGTGGGATGAGTATTGGCATCGACGCCAGTAGTAACGGCAACACCATCAAGGGAAATCGAGTGTTTAACTACGGCTCGGTCAACAGCACGGGCGTGGGAGTCAGTAACACGGGAACAGGTAATACGATCACTAGCAACATCTTCCGTTGTTATACAAACACGATATCCGGCTCCGCTGGCAGTGGAAATGTCACGCTGCCATGCCCATGGACGCCACCGCCCTCTATCTGCGTCGGGAGCACTGGAGAGCAGGTATTCTCTAGCACCATGCATGGCTGTGCCGGTAAATTCAACTACGCCAACCGGGCCGCCGTCTGTCCTGCCGGTTGGCATGCCTGTTCCTCAGCGGAGTGGAATGCCCAGCGTGGCACTACCGCTCCCGCACATAATTTCTGGACGGCAGATGAGCTCTACTACGTCAGCGGCGGTACGAACAGCTGCACAGTCAGCGCCGCTCTGCAGCCGAATCCCTGCGCAACCTCGATGCTTGTATGCGCAGGCGGCACCGACCCCGAAGGCAACACCTGCAACATTTACAATTGCGGCTTGGATACCACGACCAACCAATATTTTGGCGGATGCCCAAACCCGGGAAACACGGCAGGTACACTTTGTTGCCATCCGTGACGGTCGGCGGCTAAGAGGCTGATGATTAAGAGGAAGAATGGTGCGCCCTGAGAGATTCGAACTCCCGACCTTCTGGTTCGTAGCCAGACGCTCTATCCAACTGAGCTAAGGGCGCAGAGCAAAGCAATTTGCGGCAGTGAATCGATTATAAACGGAAATTTTGTTTTTCGTGAAAGGAGGTCGCCGCCTGCGAAACCGGTCCAATCTCGCTACAAGCTAAACACTCCGAAAGACTTCTCCAACAGGCCCTCCAAGCGAACCGCCTCCAAACGAGCCGCCTCCGATCACGGGGAAAAAAATCGCGTCCCCGCCCGATTTCAACAAAGATCGGCAAGCTGCTTGCCTGAAACATCTACAAAGGTAATTCTTGCCCGCCGCTTGGCAATTCCTACAGGGCCCAGTTATTCGGCCTCTACTTGTTTTCAGTAGTTTGCGCCGGAAATGGTGTTGGTACAGCAGGTGCAACAGGACTCGCAGACGAAGTGGCGCGCAACGGGGCGCTCTAGAGAATAACTTCGGCCAGAGGTTTTCTTGAGCGCCCCTTTGCATTTCCACGGGTTTCCGTATCGTGGCTGGTTTTGATCCGGTGAACCTCCCCCATTATCATCAGGCCAGAGCCAGCCATCCCTCGATATCCATCCCCGCCAGGCGTAGCAAGCTCGCGATTACGTCCTCCTTCAGCCGTGAAGCGTCAAACAAAACCCTGATGGTGCGTTCCTTCTCGTTGAATTGAATGCGCTGCACTCCATAAACCTCGCGGATCGCGTCGACGGCTCGCATATCTTTCTCGGTGGGAGTGGTGCGATAACGGTAAACCACTTCCAGGTAGGTCATGAGGTCTCCTCGCGGTCTCTTCAAGATACAACAATCGATT
>QIAS01000087.1:0-4409 GCA_003225615.1 Acidobacteriota bacterium
AATCGATCACCTTGATCGTAAAGGGCACCTGCGCATCGGAGTTGCGGACGAGGTTCTGGCCAATCCGGTTCACGTATTCGGTGACCACCGGGTCCTGCACCAGCTTCACGCTGGCCTCCACCTGCTGGGCATATTCTTTGCCCATGCGGATTTCGCCCTCCAGGGAATACCAGTTTCCCATGCCGCGGCCGCCGATCTTGCGGTTGCCGATCGCGTCCACGTCACTGCGGCCGCCATCGTGCTTGATTTTGGCGTCGTCCTTCTGCGGCACGGCTGGCGGCATAGACGGCTGGTCACTTGGCGTGGAAGTGTTGTTCTGGTCCGTCTGGCCGCTCTGGCTCGTAGGAGACTTGGGATCGGTCTGGCTGCGGGTCTGGTCTTGCGAAAGCACCCACGGGGGCGCGCAAAACAGTACAAACGCAGCCATTAGGATCAACTGGCGGAGCTTCATAGAGACTTCCTTTGTCTGTCCCTGGCGGGACTCGTACGTTGATTATACGCCTGAACAGGGATTGCCTTTAGTTCCCCAATAGTTGGACGCAAGAACTAACCCCCGGGTTACCTTTATTTCGCGGTGGTAGGGTTCGCTTGATTAGCATTGGACCTTACTTTCAGCTATTTGCCAACAATGTCAAATTCCACCCGAACTTCATTCTTTACTTTCACTGTTCCACCCGCCACGGTGACGGGAGTGATCCCGAACTCCTTTTGGCGAAGCTCGGCAGAGCCACGGTAGCGGCCGTTTTGGCCTTCCACGGTCACCTTCACTGGCCGAGTCTGACCGTGCAGGGTGAGCTCGCCATGCACGATCCACTTGCCTTCGCCGAGGCGATCGATTTCGGTGGAATGAAAACGTATCTCGGGAAATTTTTCGCTGTCCAAAACTTTTGGACCCAGCATGGTGGACTGGATCTCTGCCCGGTCCTTTTCGGAGATGCTTTGATCCATTACGCGCAGCTTGCGCGCATCCACCAGCAGCTCGACCGCGGGCTTGTCTTCGCTGAAAGAACCCTGCTGGATGGGCGCGCTGATCTCATGTTCATGGCCGAAGGCGGAAAGAAAACCTGCTTTAAAGACTCGGATTGTCATGAGCGAGCGCTGGGTATCAATTTCCGGCCTGCCGGCGGCAGCGCTCAGGACGGGTAGCAGGAACACGCTTAACAACAATGTCGTCGCAAGCCTAGTAATCATGCGAAGCGGTGTCCAAGTCCTCTATTGCGATCAGATGCCATCATCTGACCTGCAGACATGTCAAAACTTTGTCTCGGGGTCTACTGCTTGCCCTGGCTCGCGCCACAGCGTAACATGACGCCCCTTCACCCTCAGGAGGTGCCGTTTGCTCGATCGTCGGCAATTTATGGCCGTTGGCACAGGGGTCACGGGAGCGATTGGCCTCCGCAACCTGCTGTTTGCGCAGCTCGAAAATGCTCCCGCTACCCTGCCCGACGTTTCGCTCTACGACAAAAACCAAGACACCTACTGGGCTGAACTGAGAAAGCAGTTTCTTATTCCCGCGGACGAGATTTACTTGAATAACGGCACGGTCGGTTCCAGCCCCGCGCCCGTGCTGCGTGCGATTTTCGATGCGTACAACACCACCGAAAAGCTGAATCAGCAAGATCCGGAAGATTACCCAATCTGGGGATATGCAGCATGGAATGAATTTCGCGATCCGCTGGCCGCGTTTGTGGGCGGCACGCGGGACGAGATTGCCCTGCTGCGGAATGCCACCGAGGCGAATAGCTACATCGCGAATGGCGTGGATATGAAAGCGGGCGACGAAGTCTTGATGACGGACCAGGAGCATCCCGGAGGCGAGCAGCCCTGGCAACTCAGAGCGAAGCGTTACGGAATTGTCATTAAGAAAGTCATTCTTCCCAAGCCGGTGCAGAAAGCGGCGCAGGTGCTGAACCTTTTTAATGATGCGATTTCCCCGCGAACACGCGTGATCTTTTTCAGCCACATCACGACGGCAACCGGAGTGGTGCTTCCGGCAAAGGAATTGTGTGCGCTGGCGCGGTCCAAGGGAATTCTGTCGGCGGTGGATGGCGCGCATGTGCCCGGCATGATGCGCTTCAACGTGCACGATATCGGCTGCGATCTTTATTCCTCGAGCCCGCACAAATGGCTGCAGGCGCCCAAGGGTTCAGGCTTTCTTTTCGTGCGGGACGAGGTGATTGATCGCCTCTGGAATACGATTGCCACCGAAGGTTGGGACGAACCCAAGCTGCGGGCGGAACGCTTTCAACGCATTGGGAGCTCGAATGTCCCGTCGCTTTGGGGGCTGCGGGCGGCGATTCAGATGGCGAACCAGATTGGAATGGATCGCATTGAGAAACGGCACCGGCAGCTCGGCGATTACATTTTGGGCGAGATGCAGAAGCGCGGGGCGGAATCCTGGACGTCGCCGGATGCAGCGCTGCGGTGCGCAATTGCTACCGTAAATGTGCCGCCCATCAATCGAATGGATCTGGAGAACTGGCTGTGGAAGACCCACAAAATCCGGATTCGCGGCGGCGATCCGTCGAAGTTGCGGCTTTCCACGCCCTATTACCTGCAGAAGAAAGATATTGATCGGTTTCTCGAGAAGTTCGACGAGTACAGGCGGGAGAAGAAGATCGCGTGATTCCTTCGTGCTCCTTCGTGTCCTTGGTGGTTGCTCACAGCGACTTCAGTCGTAGTATTCGAGTCCCAAGTGCGTGATCAGTTCTTCGCCCTTCAAATGCCGCAGGGTGTTCTTCAGCTTCATGAGTTGAATGAACAAATCGTGTTCAGGATAAAGCCCCGGCACGGTCATCGGAGACTTAAAGTAAAAGCTTAACCATTCCTG
This sequence comes from Acidobacteriota bacterium, assembly GCA_003225615.1. Taxonomy (GTDB): domain Bacteria; phylum Acidobacteriota; class Terriglobia; order Terriglobales; family Acidobacteriaceae; genus QIAS01. The sequence continues at coordinate 2,831 of QIAS01000087.1, forward strand.
AATACCCAAACCGCGCAATTCTGAAGTGCGCTGCGCCAGATCGAGGAATGTGACCAGGTCCAGCACAATCGGGGCGGCAAGAATGGAATCACGGCAAAGGAAATCCACCTTGATCTGCATGGGGTAACCGAGCCAGCCGAAGATGTCTATGTTGTCCCATCCCTCTTTGTTGTCACCACGCGGCGGGTAATAGTTAATGCCAACCTTGTGGAAGATGTTTTTGTATAAGTCGGGGTAGAGCGCGGGCTGCAGGATGTGGTCCAAGACGCCCAACTTCGATTCCTCTTTTGTTTTGAAAGACCCGGGATCGTCCAAAACTTCGCCATCTCGGTTTCCCAGGATGTTGGTGGAGTACCAACCGCTCACCCCTAACAGTCGCGCCTTGAAGCCGGGGGCGAGAATGGTTTTCATCAGCGTTTGCCCGGTCTTGAAGTCTTTACCGCAGATTGGGGCTTCATTTCGGCGGGAGAGCTCGAGCATCACGGGGATGTCGGCAGTCAGGTTGGGAGCTCCATTGGCGAATGGCACCCCTTCCATCAGCGAGGCGTACGCGTAGATCATGGAGGGCGCGATGGCTTCGTCGTTTTCGGTCAGCCCTTTTTCAAATGACTTCACTGTCGCGTGAACGGCTGTGGGTTGCAGGAAGATCTCTGTGGAGCCGCACCAAATCATAACCAGGCGGCTGGCGCCAGAGGTCTTTTTGAAATCGCGAATGTCTTCCCGAACCTGCTCGGCAAGTTCCATCTTGTTCTTGCCTTTTTTCACATTGCGCCCGTCGAGCCTTTTCACGTAATTTCGGTCGAAAACCGCTTTGCGCGGCTTGATAGAAGACATGAAGGGCTTGATCTGCTGCAGCAATTCGCGTTCGAGCACGCCCGCTTTGGAAGCTGCGGAATACATGTCGTCTTCAAAAATGTCCCAGCCAGTGAAAACCAGGTCTTCAAGCCGCGCCAGCGGGAGGAAATCCTTAATTTTTGGAGAGCGGTGATCGGTGCGCTTTCCCAGGCGAATCGTGCCCATCTGCGTGAGCGACCCGATGGGCTTGGCCAGACCTTTACGAATCGCCTCTACACCGGCCACAAACGTGGTGGCGACGGCGCCCATGCCGGGAATCATGATGCCCAGCTTGCCGGTTGCAGGCTGGATGGTCGCGTTTTCCGATTTTCGGGTTTCTGTCTTTGGGCTCGGGTTCGCGGACTTCTGCCTCGTCGCCATATTCGTGACTATATCCTTATGAATTGTCGGAGATGGAAGACAATCGGGTATGTTCTCGTATTGCGCTGGGATTTGCAAGGCGGGCGGAGTAGTGGGTGATCGCAACTCCAGATTCTCTTCGCGATCTTTGCGAACGCTTTGCGCCCTTTGCGGTCAAAAGTTTTTAACCGCCAAGTACGCGAAGAATCGCTAAGCGCGCGAACGAAGCACCTTCGGCCGCACTCACTACCGCGCTGCAATTACTAGCGCAAGCACCATTAACCCGGCCAACGCCAGACTCGCAATGAGCGAATAAGCAGTGTGCATTGGATGCGAGTGGAAATACGCACCCTGGCGATGCCTGGCATGCATGAAGGTTCTCATG
>QIAS01000087.1:4455-7417 GCA_003225615.1 Acidobacteriota bacterium
TATATTAAACTCCATGTCCACAAGAATTGCAGTGATAACCGGCTCCTCCAGCGGAATTGGATTGCTCACCGCGATTGAGCTCGCTAAGACCGGATTCAGGGTGGTGGCTTCCATGCGTGACCTCGCGCGGCGCGGACGACTGGAGGAGGCCGCGACTGTTGCCGCAGTTGCCGATAAGCTTGACGTGCGACGTCTCGATGTCACTGAGTTCAGCACCATTGGCCGCTTTGCCGACGAAGTTATCCGCCAGTATGGCCGCATCGACGTGCTGGTTAACAATGCAGGCTTTGCCGTGGCTGGCTTCGCCGAAGATGTAACGCTGGAAGAAATCCGGCTGCAATTTGAAACCAACTTCTTTGGTCAGGTCGCGATGACCCAGGCTGTGCTGCCCACCATGCGGCAGCAGCATTCGGGACACATCATCATGATTTCGTCCATCAGCGGGTTGCACGGCGCCCTGTCGGTCAGCAGTTATTCCGCAGCCAAATTCGCGCTGGAAGGCTGGAGCGAATCTCTGCGGCTGGAAGTAAACACGCTCGGAATCAAAGTAGTGCTGGTAGAGCCCGGATCATTTCAGACGGATATCTGGACGCGAAACGCGCACCTGGTGCAAAAGGCGCTCGATGGCAGCTCGCCTAATCGGGAACGCGGCGCCAAGATGCGCGAGATGGTTCAGAACCTACGCAAGCGTGATCCGGTTGAAGTCGCCCGCGTGATTGCGCGCATCGCGCAAGATCCTCATCCTCGTTTGCGCTACGTAGTAGGTCGCGACGCGCATATGCAGCTTTGGCTGAAGAGGCTCCTGCCATGGAACTGGCATGAGAAGTTGGTGGCTCGCGTAGCGAAAATTGACTAGACGAAAATCAGGCTGCGGCAATTCGCGGCAAACCTTCGAGAACGTCGCCCGTGCTCAAGATCTGCCCCTGATGCTGACGAACGTAATCGATCGTAGCCGATCCCAGTTCTGAGTTAAGGTGCTGGATGGCGTCCTGCACCAGGTTGACGCGATAGCCGTGCTGGATCAAGCCGCGGGCCGCACGATCGACGCAAATTTCCGTAACCACGCCATACAGAATAATTTCCCGCTTGCCGAGCGCTTTTAGCAACGCATCAATATTGGGATTCGTGAAAACATCGAAGGCTTGCTTCTCGACGACAATTTGTGGGTACTCAATCTCTCTCGGCAGGTCGATCAGGCGATTGGGAACGATCAAATGCTCTGCCAGCAGGGTTTCTTCAACTTTTTTCTGTCCCTCAGTTCCCACCAGGCAATGCGGCGGATATTGGCTGAACTCCGGATCATTTTGGACATGGGCGTCGGTCGAGGAAACGATAGGAATCTTGTGATCCGCAGCGTGGTTGGTCAGCCGGCGAAGATTGGGAATGATCTTCTCAGCTCCGGGAACGTAGAGTCTGCCCTGGGGCGACAGGAAGTCAACTTGCGTGTCTACGTCCCAAAACAGGAAGTCCATTTACGTTTCCCTTACTTAATTAGATGACAATCGGCGTGGTTTGACAAGAAAAGTTGTAGGTTAGCAACACACCGAGTTTTGGCTTGGTTTCGCAGGCCCAGAAAGGTTTTCTGCCGGTTTTCTGCCGAGCAGCGAGGAGTTTTCACCCGCTTATCACGACTCGCGTCTGCCCACCGGCTGGATATGACGGTTCCGGATCTGCTCCAAATTTTCTTTGAGCGCGCGGCTGAAGCGGACGGGGTAGCGCTCGGCGTTTTGCAAGCGGCGATACGGCTCGGCAAGATGTGCCAGCTCAGCTTTTGCGTGCTGCTGAATCTGCTGCATGTTGCTGGAAGGAGAGAGTCGTTTTCCTTTCCGCATGGCGCAACTTAGCAGCGGCTCACCATCAGGACAACGCTCGCCTTCCGCTGCAACTACATCTCCAGAGTACCTTCCACTGGAGTCGTGCATCCGAAAGACTTGTTTGCGGCAAGGGTAGGTAGACTTGTCATTGCTCAGCTTGGCGCGGCCGGCGGGACCCTGGCCGAAATCCACGTCCACCAGCTTGTAGACACCAGAGAGTGATGGCGCATCTTTCGAAGTAGCCAGCGCGGTTCCTACGCCGAAAGCATCAATCTGGGCGCCGCGGGCAAGCAGGTCGGCAATCACAAATTCATCGAGATCACCGCTGGCAAAGATTTTTGTTTCGCTTAGCCCGGCCTGATCCAGGCGTTTTCGGACTTCACGCGAGAGCTCGACAAAGTCGCCGCTGTCCAGCCGGACACTGCGTGGCCGAAGGCCGGCATGGATAATTTTGTCCACTGCGGCAAGCGTGTCGTAAGTGTCGATCAGCAATACGCCGTGTTCAGGAAACAGCCGCTCAAAATTGCGGAAGCTTTCCTCCTCGTCGCCATACGCCATCACAAAGGAGTGGGCCTGCGTACCGAAGGTAGGAATTCCGAATCGTCGTCCGGCCTCCAGATTCGATGTGCCGCTGCAGCCGGCAATGTACGCGGCGCGAGCGGCGAGCACGCCAGCTTCCGCCCCGTGAGCGCGCCGGCTGCCGAACTCGACGACGCCACGCCCCTGTGCCGCATCCACCATGCGCGCGCCCTTGGAGGCAACCATCGTCTGAAATGTCAACGTGGACAGCAGAAACGTTTCCACTATTTGCGCTTCGATGATTGGCGCGGTCACGCGCAGCAGAGGTTCTTCTTCAAACACCAGCGTGCCTTCCGGCATGGCCCAGACTTCACCATTAAAGCGAAAATCCTTCAGGTAATCGAAGAACGCGGCGCTAACGTGCTGAAAAACTGGATGCCGGCGAAGGTATTCAACATCCTCAGGCTCGAAACGAACTTTCTCCAAGTAGTCGAGAGCCTGCTCAAGACCTGCGGCCACAAGGAAACTTCGCTGCGGCGGAAGTGCTCGGACAAACAGTTCGAAACTGACAGTCGCGTGGAACTTGCCGTCGAAATACGCGGCTGCCATGGTGAGTTCATACAAGTCAG
>QIAS01000087.1:7566-10738 GCA_003225615.1 Acidobacteriota bacterium
CTTCATCGGTGGTGGCTGCAAAGACCGTGTGGCGCGGCGCCGGCATGGGCACGTTACCCTTGCTGGCCCGCCACAAAATGCTGTTTAACCGGTTCGCGTTGGCGGAATCGGGTCGGGCAAAATTCATAGCGGCAGATTCTTTTGCTCCGGGAGCTTTCTTGGGATTCACCTGGTAAATAAACCCGTTGTCACGGTTGCGATAATCGGCGGAGAAGGCGGGCTGGTCGCCAGTTCCGGTGAAGAGCGGCGCAAGGACCGGGGCATAGCCATCGTTTTGATTCATGGGCGGCAACCCGAGCAGTTCCTCCATGGTATGAATCATATTCACGGTCGTGTAGAAACGATGATCGACAAAAGGACGTTCGACGCTTCCCGGTGAATATTTGCTGATGACGAATGCGATTGAGCGATGGGCATCCACATGGTCGGCGCCGTTTTGTGCATCGTCTTCCATGATGAATAGGGCGGTGTCGTCCCAGTATGGACTATGGGAGAGCGCGTCCACGACCCGGCCCACGGCTAAGTCATTGTCGGCCACCGAAGCGTTGGGAGTGGGTTTGCCGGGCCGCGTACCGCCGGTATGGTCATCGGGCAAATAAAGCAGGACGAACGCCGGCAATTCGGTTCCCTTGCCTTCTTTACGGGACCGCACGAAGCCGTCAAATTCATTCAGAAATTCATCGGCGCGGAGTTGATCGGGATAATCGGTGTTGAAATCAGGAAACAGCGGATCAAAATGATCGCGTAGCACGGCCTTGGTTGCCTTGGTGCCATTCATCATCGGAACGGGCCAGGGAAAGGGGCTAGGCGACCCGTGCGGCTGGCCGACATTGGGCGGCAGCGGCTCACCTTTACGGACGTGACTGCGTGGACAAACAGCTGTGAGCGGCGAAAAAGTACCTTCCTGGGGCGATGGACTCGACTGCGGTGGGCGGCACCACTGAGAATTGATGAACTCTCCATAATTGCGATAACTCAGCCCGTGGCGGGCCAAGTTGTCCCACAGAAAACCGGTGGATGGGTCATCGACGTCGGGTTCACCGTAGTCCATCATGTACTCGTCGGAAACCGTGCCCTGGTAGTCGTAGATGCGCTCCCGGCTGCGGTAGGCGATTTGCCAGGTCTTCTCGTTGTAGTCGGAAGTTATAGCGGCGGTGGACCAGAGATGGCCGTCGCCGGAAACTTCGCCACTGTCATAAAAGTTGTCGAGCACACCGAATTGCAAAGCCAGCTTATGTTCGTTGGGCGTGATGTCCGCGCCATACATGGTCAAAGAAGGATCGCCGGCCCCTACTTTCAAGTCACCGAGCACCTGGTCGTACGTGCGATTTTCTTTAAGTATGTAAATGACGTGATGGATGGGGTTGGCGCCATGAGCAAAGTTGATTTTGCCGGGATCGGCGTGCAGCAGGTTGTCTTCCTCTACCTGGCGCGTTAGTTCCGCCAAATTCTCTTCCGTCTTGTGAACATTCAAACGAGCGACCGAACCCCTGATCAGTGTTGGAATGTAGGGATGTTCACGGTGCCATTGCGCATCCTGCGTACGTGCGGGACCGTTGTTGGGACCGCTTCCCTGCCCTTTGGCAGTAGCGATGATCAGATCGTCCTCCACCATGGCCAGCGCGCTTGGGTACCACTCGGTAGGAAAGAAACCAAGAGCCGGTAACTGACCATGCTCGGTTTCTGCGTCGACGAGCTTTGAAAAATCAAAAACCGCAACCGCGTTAAGCGAGGCGTCCGCGACGAACAACTGCTTGCCATCATCAGATAAGGCGAGCGCGTTGGGATAAGTTCCCGAATAACGCTGGCCGGGCAATCGGGTATCTAACAACTGCACCGCCTTGCCTGCTGTAGTGGCATCCGGACTCAGTACCATTGCCGTGGGATGGGAGCCGGGCGCGATTGAGTCTTTAGGCTCGAGCAGCGGAATCCAGCGCGTCACGTTACCATTTGTCAGGTCAAGCTCCACGATGCGGGAGGCATTCCACAGGCTGCACCAGGCACGTCGGCCATCGCGGGTCGCCACGACTGTATAAGGGAATTCCGAAGGAATGAGATCGTGGGAGCTGAGATCAAAGGTCTGCAGAATTTGGCCGCTGCCGGGGTCAAGCAGGATGACGTTGTCGGAGAGATTGTTCGCAATCAGCAACTTCTCCTGTGCGCCTCCAGAGACCACGGTGAGACCTGCGGGATAAGGAATTGCAGTCCCCGCCGGAGCCTTCCGTAAACCGTAGGCTACTTTTTTCCCGGCTTCCAGTTTCGTGGGCGCAATCCTGATAAATCTTTCCGCTGAAACTTTACCGTCATTGAATTTATAGACGGCGATGCCATTGCCCATATTGCCAGACTTTTCTCCGCTTGGATCGGTTATGGATCCGACGGATGCGTAGAGATGTTTGCCGTCACCGCTGAAAGCAAGTCCCAGGAAAAGACTCTGGTGAGCATGCTCCGGAAAGCGGTCGTCGGGAAAATCGGTAATCTTGTTTCTTTTCAGATCGAGCACGGAAATTGACTGCCGCACGCCCGCTTCTTCGGTGCCGTACCCGTCGTTAAGAAATGCGGCGAAACGGTGGTCAGGACTCACAGCAATGGCGACGGGAAAGCTGTTTACGTACCCCAGAATGCCCGGAGTGGGTTCGGTTAGAGTTTTACTTGTCGGCAGCGAAATCTGGTGTCGTTTTCCGGAGTCCCAAGCCCAAAGCATGGTCAACGTCGCAATGCAGAGGACTACCAGATAGGAACGTTTCAAAGATCCCCTCCGTCAGAAGTTAGATGTTGTAACAGATTACGATGCGAAAAACGAAATCCCGGGCAGGACTGCCAGCGTCACAACAGCAAATCGATTTCTGAGCGCTTAAAGAAGTCAGATAGCAGTCAAGATCTTCCGCTAACTTCCTGGCGAGCCTGGCCCTCCTGGCCCACGTTGTGGCGGACATCGGCACCACGGACCCAGAAGATCACATCTTCGGCGATGTTGGTGGCATGATCGGCGACCCGCTCCAGGTTTCGAGCCACCAACAAGGCGTCCAGCGCCTGACGGGTCACTTCGGGGCGGTCATTCATCGTCTTGACGAGCATGATGAAGGCTTCATCACGCATTCGGTCGACGACATTGTCCATCTCCAGCACGGCTTGCGCCAGCTCAGCCTTGCCTTCGATAAATGATTCCAGC
>QIAS01000088.1 GCA_003225615.1 Acidobacteriota bacterium
CAGCCCACGCGGCAACCAGGCGACAACAGCGCCGGGCCCGGGAGTCGGACGCAGCTTTCTGACGGTGCGGGTGCAGCCCATCCCCCGCCTCGAATTCGACTTCAATCACACTTATTTCCGCGATGTGCCCACCTTTGATCCGACGCTGATAGGCACTGGATTGCTCGACAAATTTTTATTTCAGGGCTTCAGCGCGGGAGTTCGTGTGGAACTGGTTAAACAGATTTCGGTTTATACCGATCTTGGACGCAGCAGCCGCACGGGCGATGCCAGGGGTTCTCTGAACCAGATGTACGGGGTGACATGGGGCCGCTTGCCGTGGTTCCGGCTGCGGGCTGACGCGCACTACTCTCGATTCAACAGTTCGTTCGGCACCGGGTCTTACAGATCGTTTTCGCTGTCGCGGAATTTAGGCGACAACTTGCGTCTGGAGGTGCTGGCCGGAGACCAAAACTTTGTCTCGACATTTTCGGCCAACAACCACTCGCGCTTCATCAACACGAATATTGAGGCCCCGCTGGGAAAACATTATTTCCTGCAAGGCGTATTCACCACGAGCCGTGGAGACCTGATGAGCTATGACCAGTGGATGTTCACACTAGGCTACCGGTTCGACTCAAGGCAGAAACACCAATGATGAACCGACGTCACATATTGCACTGCTTCACAGTTCTCGCCATGGTATACGGGTTTGGCGGCACTGCCGCCGGGTCCGGTGAGGACATGCAAAATCTCCTGGCGCGCACCAGCCAGCAGGTTTCAGCGCTCGTGGACCAGTTCTCGGAAGTGAAGTGCACGGAGCAGGTCACTCAGGAAAAGTTCAAAAAGGACGGCAAAACGGAACTCAAGGAGCAGTCCAGCTACGACTACCTTGTCATCCTCACCAATTCCGGTGGGGAGTTGAGCCTCGACGAGTCGCGCCTGCCTGTGCACGTCGCCCAACCGGACAAAAAGAAGAATACACCTCTGCTGGTCAGCAATGGATTCGCGACCCTATTCCTGGTTTTCCATCCTTACTATGCGGATAGTTTTGAGTTCACCGATCTCGGGGCAGAGGACCTGAATGGACACATGCTGGAAAAAATCAAGTTCAAGCATGTGCGGAATATGCGGTCTCCCGCTGCTCTGGCGCTGCGTGGCCGCGAATTTCCCCTCGAACTTTCTGGGACAGCATGGATCGATCCGCGGACCGGAAATCTGGCAAAGATTGTGACCGGCATGGAGCAGGGCCTCGAAGACATCGGCATGAAGTCCTTCCGCTCCGAAGTGAGTTTTGCGCCGGTCCCTTTTCGTGACGTGAAAGAGGCTTACTGGTTTCCACTGGCAGCCACCGTGGAGGTCGAAACGCCGCGCCAGCACTGGCGCAATACCCACCGGTTTACGGACTACAAGCGGTTCTCCGTAAGTACGGAAGAGAAGGTCGCAGAAAAATGAGCACTCATGCTACTGCCGCAACTGCTGCAATGCCGGCGCCGGATCAAGAGCGCGGGCACCGACGCCGGATCATTGCCGGTTATTTTCTGTTTATCACGCTGATCGTGGCCCTTGCGGTCCACGGCTTCGATTACTACACCATGGACGCGACCCAGCGGCCATTTTCCCCCAAGCACATGGCGCTGAAGCCAAGTGGCGCCGTCGGGGTAAAGCTGGGATTTCTTGGCTTAACCATGTTCCTGGTGATTTTTCTTTATCCCTTGCGCAAACGTTGGGGATGGCTTCAGAGACAGGGAAATTCCAAGCACTGGCTGGATTTCCACGTGATGCTGGGCATCACCGCGCCCTTTGTAATCGCTTTCCATTCTTCATTCAAGTTTGCCGGATTTGCGGGCATGGCGTTCTGGATCATGGTGGCGGTTTCGCTGAGCGGAGTCATTGGACGTTATCTGTATTCGCAAATTCCGCGCAGCCTGAACGCTGCGGAACTGTCGCGTAAGGAGTCGCAGGACATTCAGCAACAACTGGCAAGAGAATTGACGCAACAAAAAATACTTCCGGAGTCGGATTTGCGATCGCTGCTGCATTTGCCCAGTCCAGAGCGGGTTGAGCGGTGGTCCATCCTGTTTGCGCTGGTTTATATGCTGGCGCTGGACTTGTCGCGGCCGTTCCGGATTGCGCGACTCCGCCGGCGGGCGATCAGCTTCGGAGAAATCCTGCTCACCATGGGCGGGTTCATGCGTACGAAACATGTTGCCCTGGAACGAGCCATTGCCACTGCGCGCGAGGAGGCGTCACTCTCAAAGCGCATCTTGTTTTTGTCGCGCTCGCAGCAGGTGTTTCACCTGTGGCACGTGGTTCATAAGCCATTCAGCTATTCTTTTGCGCTTTTCGCCCTCATCCATATCGGCGTAGTGATGATGATGGGCTTCTTCTGAGGAAGCAGCATGCAGACACTCATTGCCTTCCTCGTTGCAGTCGTGATCACGTCGTTCTTCGTGCGCGGCTACCTGAAGAGCCTGAAAGAAAGAGACGAGCGGGCGCGCGCGGCGGCTGAGAAGGGCAAGCTATTTTCTGAAGGACCCAAATCCCAGCACCCGCACATCGATGTCAACTATTGCATCGGCTGTCAGACGTGCACCACCGTCTGTCCCGAAGGGGACGTTCTGGCGATGCTGGGAGGTAAAGCAGT
>QIAS01000385.1 GCA_003225615.1 Acidobacteriota bacterium
AATTCTCTCTGCCACTCTCACCGGCACCTTCAGTCCGACCAGCGGGGTAGCGGTCTCAGGTAAAGGGACGGTATCGATTGGATCCAGTTTCAGCGTGACCCTCCTACCGTCGTCCGGTTCCTTCTTGGCCCCGGGGACGGACTTCGTAATCATCACCGCGAACACGGGTGCAACGACGGTCCCGGAACCATCGACGTGGCTGATGTTCGCTAGCGGCGTCAGTCCTTTGCTTTTTCGAAGTAAACGTCTCCTAGGTAATAGGTTCTCTCGGCGCGTCTGACAACCAGAGGAGAAGTGCCTCTGTGTGTGTATATCGCCGAAATTTCTCCCCCCCCCCAGAGAGAGCAAAACAGATTCGGCGGTGGCTTCATTTAATGGATCTCCTGAGACGATGCTTCTTTCGCGGGTGAGTGTGCCGGCGGAAGTGATTCGATCGGGTCCCAGCTGTAGGGCAATCAGTAAATTCGCTCCGGCTCCGCAAGACCGAATACTGCGGCGTGTTCATAGGAGGTGTTACGTCAAGTGCACAGCGCTCTTGTCCGCCAAGGGTATCCATCCGGCTACACTTATTTTTTTGTGCCTGGCTCTGATCTCGTCGGTATCCTGCGGGGGTGGAAGAGGGACGGTGATGGCCGCGGTAACGGGCCAAAACAACATCACTCAGGCCACGACTAGCGTGTCAGTCAAGCTGGCAACGCCCACCATGCCTAGCCAAGGGCAGGCCGGCGTCAATCTGATCTATGTGACCGGCTCCGGGTTTCCGGCTGGACCCATTCCGGCCGGCAACGTGACAGTGAAACTCATGCCTGCCAGTGCCGGTCCGCCGTCTGCCACCACTGTCGCAACCCAGATGCAGAATATTACGGGTAGCACGTGGCGCGCGCAGTTCGCGATTCCCAGCTCGCTTACTCCCGCCAGTGCCACTAATTACAACGTGACTCTCAGCGGCACCAGTTCCGGCGGCACCGGCTTCACCAGCGGCAACTCTGCCGCCCTGACTATCATCCCTCCCGCAACCGCCAGCCTTAGCCCGGATAAAGGGGACACGGGGACCACCCTGACCGTGACCATCTCGGGCACCAATGGGGGGTTTGTCCAAGGATCTACGGAGGCCAATTTTGGTCCCGGCACATCAGTTGGGGGCGGCCCTGTGGGAGGTTTAGGCCCAGTGAAGGTTACGGGCCCCAACAGCGCCACCGCAACGGTTACTATCAGCTCGTCCGCCCCAACGGGAACCGTGCAGGTGCTTATCGAGACTGGCTCGGAGGAAATCCTAACCCCCTTCACTATCGAGTCGGTCATTGTGCTACAGTCCTGCGTGCCCACCAGTTCCCTGTCTGCCCTAACCCAAGGGAAGAATGTAAGTTCCTATGTCCCGAATGGCAACTGGGGTTCAAGCTCTTTGAACGTGCAGCTTGTGCCCGTCGAAGGCAGCGGTTCGCGGGCCACCATCACTACGCCTAACTCGGTCAATTCTTGCGCTTCCAACTCGGTCACTGGCCAAACCGTGTGTACCGCGAACAATACCGACGTTTATCTGATCTCCGGTTCCACACTGAGCAAAACGTTGAGCAGCAGCAGCGACGGTACTGCAGACTTCTCCGGCGGCTCGTGCCAGAACTGCGGTGTGGCTATCAACGCGGTGACCAATCAGGCAATTGTCGCCATGGGACTCAGCGGCTCGCCTTCAAGATCCGGAATTCAATTCTTGGACCTCAACACCAATACGTTCGCAACTCCCATAAATTCACAATCTGGGGTGTCTGAAGACATTTCAATAGACCCCAATCTCAAACTCATCCTCTCGCCAAATGAAAGCAACAACTACGAATTAATTAAGTTCGGCTCCAGCACAGGCGTCTTCGAGAATCCCGTATCCAGTCCAGGGGGGAGATTCGATTCGGCCGCCGAAGATTGCACTACGGGAATCGCGTTATCTGCGATTGAGTTCTCCGGAAACCTGTTCATTGCTGACCTGACCCAAGCCACGTTCACAGCAGGGTCCCCTGCTGGCACCTGGAGCGCTCCGTCGCAGGTACAATCGTTCCCCGAATTCATCAACTTCGAGGCCGGTACCGATGGAATCGCAGTCGCTCCGGGGACCCATCTGGGATTCGTCACGGGTGAGTTCGGGGGGAACTCGTTTGGTGCGATACAGCTTCCTTCCACTTCCGGCAGCGGCACCCCCGCGGTTTCGGACTGGGTGGCAGCTACCATGCCGAATACTCCTGACGGAAACCCATTCAGCTTCGGGTTCGATCCCCATACCGTCACCGCGTACAAGAGTCCAAACAGCGCTAAGGCGCTGGCCTTGGTGGCGGGCTGGGGAAGCCAACCGGGAGGTAACACCGGGCCGATCTTCTTGGGCGTCATCGACCTCCAGGCTTTGCTTGCGGCCAAGCGTTCGGGGGGGCATACCGTAGATCCTTCAGTGGATTTATTGGCCACCGGAATCGTGAAGTATATTTCGGTGTTCTGAGCAAGATTGGTTGGAATTTTTCGGGGTACTGCTGACGCAGTACCCCTTTTTGCTTGGCAGTGACCTATTTTCATTTCTGACCTGGCACAAAGCGGTCCTTGACCAGCCCTTTACGCCACCCTGTAGGACAGCGTATTTATATTGGATCGCGTAATCTGCAGAAATAAGCCCGTTCGCACCGGGAGCCTAATCCAAGCTGTGTGCCTTAAAGAGGAGGGATCATTTTGCGGAAAGTCATGTCTCTGATTCTCGCCGCAGTTGTGGCGGCCAGTTTGGCGGGCTGCAGTGGCGGGTCTAGTCACACTGCTTATGTCACTCTGACCGGAGCAGACCAGGTAGCGGGGTATTACGTAAATAACGACTCGGGAAACCTTAGCAGTATGCCGGGATCGCCCTTCGCCGCTGGAATCGGCCCATCGTCAATCTATGTGCATCCCTCAAAGAAATTCGCCTACGTAGCGAATAGCGGGGAAGCAACCATATCATTGTTCACCGTGAGCAAGAAGAACGGCGGGTTGGTGGAAGTCCTGCCCCGCACTCCGACCGGAGCGCAGCCCGAGTCCCTGGAGATCGATTCTGCCGGCCAGTTCCTGTTCGTTGGGTGCGTGCGATCGAACACTATTATTGTCTACTCAATCGACTCCGGCAGCGGAGCCCTTTCGCAAAGCTTCGGGCCGTTGGTTGCGTCCACTCCCGCCGCCCTGAAGGTGTCCCCGTCGGGGAAGACTCTTTATGTTGCGAGCGCTGATTCTTCTACGATTTCGGCCTACTCTATTGGCAGTGGCGGCTCCCTGACGGCCCTAGGATCTCCTTTCGGAGTTGGCCAGGGCCCTTCCAGCATTGCGATTGACCCGGCGGGAAAATTTCTTTACGTAACCAACCTGTTGGCGGGGACGTTTTCAGGATTTACCATTGACGCCAACTCTGGCGCGCTCACAGCGATGCTGGGATCGCCCTTCACTCCGGGGACCCAACCTGTGTCTCTTGCGGTTGACGTCTCCGGAAAGTATCTCTACATCGCCGACGTGGCAGGCAGCGAGATTTTTGCCTATTCTCTGGATCCGAGTACGGGAATTCCCACTGTGGTGACCGGTTCACCCTTTAAGGCAGGCACTGCCCCTATATTCGTGCTTGCAGACCCCTTGGGCAAGTTTGTCTTTGCCGGAAACGAATCTTCCAAGACCATTTCCGGCTTCGTCATCGATCCCAGCACGGGTGCTTTGACCAAGCCGACACAAGTCAGCACCGGCTCAGCGCCGACGTCGATGTTCAGCGTCCCATGACGCCGGCGCAACGTCCTATTATTCGTTCTCCACTCTGAGATTGTCGGTAACCGAAAACACGCCGGGAACGCTCTTGGCCTGCATTTCGGCGATCTGCTTATCCATGGCTCGGGAGACGACGCCTTCCAGCGTTACGTTTCCGTTCTTCACGATGATGTGAATGGGCGGAACGGCTCGCAACGCGTATTGGCTCAATACCTCGTTACTGTAGATGGCGCGGTAGACATCGCGGCGAACGCGGTCGTCGTTGGGCGAGGTGGGCAATACTTCAATGTTGTTGACGACCCGGGGCACACCTTCGATGTTCTTTACCGCCTTCTCCGCGTCGCTTTTCAACGTGGGACGCGAAACTTGACCAAACAATTCCACCGTGCCGTCGGGATCGACCTTGTAGGCCAGATTGTCAAACACTCCATAGAAAGGAAGCATCACGAGTTCGTGACGGACTTCCTTGGTGATGCGCTCCAGGCTACGCTGACTTAAGTTGGATGTGTCACGTTCCGTGGAACTCTGCTGCGAGTTACGGTCGACGCTACCCGGAGCAGCGCTCTGCTGGCCGGCACTGCTACCGCTGCTGGCTGGGTTTTGTGGACTGGAAGACTGGGCGTACACGGCAACACTGAACAGCAACACTACTAGCATCATGCTCTTCATGAGATGTTCTCCTTCGACGCTGATTTTGCCCTGAGCCCTAACCGCATTCTCAAACGCGACACTACGATGCTAACCCGTATCTAATAGGTTTTATTGCGTATGGCCCGGCTCTGGACACGATAACCAGGCTCCCACCGGCGGCAGGGGCCTCCCTTATGCAGAGAAACCGGGCAGCTTTCAAGAACGCGGTGAGCGTAGGAAAGCACGGGCGGAGAGGAGAGAAAGGTGGAGACGCTTTGCTTGGCGTTAAGTTCTTCATGGACTTGCACTTCGGCTCGCATGGCACGACGGTGCCCTTCCGCCCCCACGCTTGGGCCATTGATGAATCACGACAGGGATAGGATACTTGTTAGCACGCCACAGCGTTCTAGATTGTATCCCCCATGCACGCCAGTCTGCGAACGCGAATCTTGATCGTAGACGACAGTCCTGTCGTCCGCCAGCAGTTGCGCCGTCTGCTGGAAATGCACCCCGACTGGGAGGTCTGCGGCGAGGCGGTTGACGGCCGTGATGCCATCGACAAGACTCGCGAACTGGGTCCTGACCTCATCCTTCTGGACTTCGCGATGCCGATCATGAATGGCCTGCAATCGGCGCAGGAAATCAACAAATCTTTCCCCCGAACTCCGATGCTGCTGTTTACCATGTTCCTTTCCAGCCAACTGGTGAATGAAGCTCGAAATTCGGGCATCCGGGGAGCGGTTAACAAGGCCGATGCGGTGCGCGACCTAGTGCCGGGGATCGAGGCACTCCTTCGCCACGAGACTTTTTTCCCCTCATCCTCTAACTAACATTCGTGGCAGGCCAGTTTGAGCCCGGTTGTAAGCACAGCCTCGCGATTGTTCAGTGTACGGACAACCAAATCCTTGCCTCAGGCCCCATTTTTTCCATTGTGATCTACGTCACAAAGACTTGTGAGCCCGACCACAGCGCCTATGTCCACCTTTCGCCCAGAATTGTGACAAGGATTCAGGGGCACCAAGGCGAAAGCCTTACAAATACATACTTTAAGGAGGCGACGAGATGAGCTCGCGCCAGCGCACAACTATTATCTTTCTGTCCCTGCTGATGCTGGTCCTGTTTTCCAGCAGCAGTTATGCAATTCCTGCTTTTTCACGGCAATACGGGACGTCCTGCAGCACCTGCCACATCGATTTTCCCAAGCTCAACGATTTCGGCAAGGCTTTTAAGGATGCTGGATTCAAATTTCCCAAAGACGACGAGACTTTCATAAAGGTGCCACCGGTACTGCTGGGGGCGCCTGCGCAGAAGGACCTGTGGCCCCATACAATTTGGCCCGGAAGCATTCCCGGCCTGCCGCCGATTGGACTTCGTTATAACCACTTCTTTCAGGTAGTGAGTAAGAACCGGAATGCCTTTAACGCGCAAATTCCCGGCGATCCGACGGCGCCTTTCATTCCGCGCACCGACTTTCAACCCGGGCTGTTTAGTATTTTCATGGCCGGGAACTTCGGAAGCGACATCGCGTTCTGGGTGGACGACGACATCAGCGTAGGTGGCGGTCCGGACGGCGGTTTGGGCGACGGCTACCTCAAATTTGTAAATATTGGCCGTTTTCTCAAGTTACCCACCGATGCTTTGAGCCTGCGGGTGGGTCAGTTTGAACTGGATCTCCCGTTCAGTCCGGCTCGTTCCTGGAACCTGAGCGGATGGGATATTTACGATCAAACCAACATTGGAGCGCCTGGCCAGAACGTGAATAACAACTTCGCCCTGTCCAGTGCTGCGCAAGGGATCGAGTTCAGCGGCGGCCATCAGTATGGCGGCTACCACTATTCTCTTGCGATCGTCAATCAGAACACGAGCGGGAATGCGGCGGCACCGGCCAATATCTCGCCAGTGACAACCTTTGTTTCTGACTCAAACTTCAAAGACCTGTACGCTCGCTTCTCTTACCGCTTTAACCTGGAACGCGATCCGGCCAGCCGGAACGAAATTCAGGCGGCGGGAGCGACCGGGCCGCGCGATCACACGTACCTCAGTCTTGGCACGCTTTATTTCTATGGCCGGTCAGTGCAGCGCGCCGGCGGCGTCGAGCCGGACGGCGTTACGCAGACGGTTATTACCGCGCGTGAACCGTTTTATCGGGTGGGTGCAGACTTCAGCTTCAATTACCGAACTTTCAACTTGTTTGGGCAGTTTCTCGAGGGCAGAGATCACAACCTAATCCCGCTCACACCGACCGGTTTCACTCTGCCTATCGGCTTCATCCGGAGCAATCCGGCCAAGTTCAGCGGTGGCTTCATCGAGGCTGACTATTTGGCTTTGCCCTGGATGATGACGATTATGCGCTGGGACGTGGTGAACTCGAGTGCTGACCGGATCAATGGCATCGGCGCGGACGCTTCGGCTCCCGTCGCCCCATTTCTGTCTCCGCTCCATTCGACCCGGCACCGCTTTACGCCGGGCATTCAGTTCCTGATTCATGCAAATATTAAGACGTCTTTCGAGTACCAGATCAGGCCGCAACAAGTCGTGTACGAACCGGGAACCAATTTACGGCTTACCACCCCTTTCCGCACCAATACTGCGGTAGCGGGACTGGAGTTTGTGTACTGAGATTGGAGGGCCATGCCCTCCCCACTTTTTCTAAATTAAGGAGAGATCATGAAGCGCAATATTACGGCAGCAATCGCAATCATCGCAGCACTCAGCCTGGCGGCCAGCGCCGGGACAATCAGCGGCAAGGTTTCCGGCGTGGCCGGCGAGTCGGTCGTCTACGTGGACACAATTCAGGGCAAGACCTTTCCCCCGCCAACCAAGAGTCCCGTAGTAGACCAGAAGGGCTTGCTTTTTCAGCCACACATTACTGTCGTGCAGACCGGCACTACCGTCGAGTTCCTGAATAGCGACAAAGTCGCGCACAACGTCTTCTGGACCAACGTGGGCGGTAACAAGAAACTCGGTCACAACCTGGGCACCTGGCCGCAAGGGGAGAAGCGCTCATTCAAGTTCGACAATCCGGGCGCTGTACCGCTGTTGTGCAATGTGCATCCTGAGATGTCGGGCTACATCGTGGTGGTTCCGACGCCATACTCAGCTGCTACTGACAAGTCGGGCGAGTACAAGATCGAAAACGTTCCAGACGGCAGCTACACGGTAACGGCATGGCATGAAGGCGCCAAGAACCAATCCAAGCCGGTCAGCGTTTCCGGCGAGACCAAGGCAGATTTCACCCTAAGTAAGTAGGGGAGATGGGGAGCGGCTAACGACCTCCTCCGCTCCCCACTATTTTTCTGCTTCGTCATGATTTGTGCCAAAAAAAGAGTAAAGTAGCGGAACCGCCCCCATGCTCAAGCGCTTCAAGACCAAGAAAGTCGATGGCGACTGGCTCAACACAAACTTTCCGTGCATGATGGCCTGTCCTGCCCACACCAATGCCGGGCGTTATGTGGGACTGATTGCCGAAGGCCGCTTTGAGGAGGCCTATAAGTTCGCCCGCGATCCCAATCCACTGGCCTCGATTTGCGGCCGTGTTTGCGCGCATCCTTGCGAGACCGCGTGCCGCCGGGGTGAGATTGACCGTCCGATTTCCATTCGAGCTCTGAAACGTTTTCTCACCGAGCGTTACGGCCCCGAATCCAAGCACCCCATAGACATAAACGTCGGGCGCACCCAGAAGAAATTGCCCTTCAAAGTCGCGGTCGTGGGAGGCGGGCCGGTCGGACTTTCCGCGGCGCATGACCTCGCTTTGATGGGCTACGCAGTCACAATTTTTGAAGCTGCTCCGGTTGCGGGCGGCATGCTTTACCTCGGAATTCCTGAGTACCGACTGCCTCGCGATGTGGTTGAAGCGCAGGTGCGCGAAATCATCGCGACCGGAGACATTACCCTTAAGCTCAATCACGCCGCCGGCAAAGATTTCACGATTTCCGATTTGCGGCGGCAGGGTTTTGACGCGGTGCTGGTCGCGGTGGGCGCGCATCGCAGCCGCGACTTGACCATTCCCGGAGTTGATCTGGACGGAGTTCACAAAGGCATCGATTTCCTGCTCAACGTGAATCTGGGCTACAAGTTCACGATTGGTAAGAAAGTAATTGTCATTGGCGGCGGCAATGTTGCCATGGACGTGGCCCGGTCCGCGGCGCGTGAAGTTCTGCGCCAGCATGCATCGGGGGTCCAGGATTTAGAGCCCTCCCAGGAAAATGTGTCGGCAGTCGCCACCCGCGAGATGGTGGATATTTCGCTGTCCGCGTTGCGGATGGGCGCGCGTGAAGTTGATATCGTGTGCCTGGAACGCCGCGACGAAATGCCCGCTGCGCTGGAAGAAATTGAAGAAGCCGAGGCCGAAGGCATCGTTATGTATCCCGGCCTGGGCCCCAAGCGCATGCTGGGCAAAGATGGCAAAGTGGTGGGGCTGGAGACACTGAAGACCAAGTGGGTTTTCGATCAGAACAAGCGCTTTAATCCCGCGTTCTACGAAGGCAGTGAGAGTCAAA
The DNA here is from genome assembly GCA_003225615.1 of Acidobacteriota bacterium. GTDB lineage: Bacteria > Acidobacteriota > Terriglobia > Terriglobales > Acidobacteriaceae > QIAS01. The sequence continues at coordinate 8,877 of QIAS01000385.1, forward strand.
TCGAGTGCGACACGATCATTATGGCGATCGGTCAGGCTCCTCGGCTTGACTTTCTGAAACCGGAAGATGGCGTGGAGCTCTCACCGCGCGCCTTGATCGCGGTAAACCCGCAGACCTTGATGACCTCGGCCTCCGGCATTTTCGCGGGCGGAGATTGCGTTTTCGGGCCGCGGCTAATCATCGACAGCGTGGCTGACGGCAAGCGCGCCGCGATTGGTATCGACGAATTTCTACGCAAAGAGAAACATCCCGAGCCGATCATCGAGGTTGAAGTCTTTCAACGTCACGCTATGCCGCTGGATTTTCTTAACATCAACCGCCAGGCCATTCCAATGCTGCCGCTCGACCGCCGCACCGGCGTGACGGAAGTTGAGATTGGCTACGACGCTGAGTCTGCGATGGAAGAAGCCAACCGATGCCTGCATTGCTGGGTCAATACGGT
>QIAS01000089.1 GCA_003225615.1 Acidobacteriota bacterium
CGGACAGCTCGCGAACGGGCGGATGCCCTTTAGGCGGCCATGCAAGCGTTACAGTGCTGGACGGCAGCTGTGGATGTCCAGCTTGCGGCGGAGTTGCAATGCGGACCTGATAACGGAGACAATCTCTGCAATGAATAACACCGTCTCATCGGCTTCTGCCAGCGGAGCAGGCCCTTTCCAGCCCGGCACCATGGTGGTGGTGACGTTGGGAAATCCGCGTGAAAAATTCTGGGGCGCGATCCTGGCGCTTAGCCCGGAGGGAGTTAGCCTTCGCGGCTGTGAACTGGCTTCCTTCGAAGACCTGGTGACGATGATCAAAGAAGGCGAGCGTTTTTCTCCCGGCGTGGTTTTTTTCACCATGCCTCGTCTGGAACGTATGGAGTTGGATTTGCCGGACGGCTCGCTGCCCTCTCTCTCGCAGCGTTTTGCCGCCAAGACGGGCACGGACCCCGCGGTTTTGCTCAGCGCCGAATTTGTCTCGCCTGCGGCCCCGGGAGACGTCCGGTGAAGTTATCGCAACTGCTGACCGCGCCCAACCAGCTCACCTTGCTGCGGATGATTTTCCTTCCATTCATCATTATCAATCTGCTTGGCAACCATCATGTGGCGGCGTTGCTGCTGTTCGTGCTGGCTGGGCTTAGCGACGGTCTCGATGGCCTGCTCGCCCGCACGCTCAAACAGCAGACGCAGCTCGGGCAGTATCTCGATCCCATTGCCGACAAGCTGCTGATGAGCACCATGTTTCTGGTGCTTTCCATCGTGCACAAGATTCCCTGGAAGTACACCATCGTGGTCTTCAGCCGGGACATTTCCATTCTTGCGGTCAGCGCCGTGCTTTATGCCATCGCAGGGCTGCGGGATTTTCGTCCCAGCATCTTCGGAAAGGCGAACACGGCTGCGCAGGTGGCCGCTGTCTTCTTTGTGCTGCTCTATGACATGGAGCCGGTGCGCTGGGTGTGGATTACGAGAGTTGTGCTGCTGCGGGCTGTGTTTTACTTCACCATCATCTCTGCTATCCACTATGTATTTCTTGTGCAGAGGCGGTTGCGGGCCGCAAGCCATGCTTCGGCTCAGGTTCCAATCCCGATTAAACGCGTAATTTGACGGGTTGGTGTATGGCGACGGCAAAATGCTCGCTCCCAGGCTCCGAGAAGGGGTGGACTTCCTGGTGGCCAAGCAGTCAGCTTTGGCCAAGGCAGCGTAGTAGCTGTGTTTTAGCCCTCAAGCAACTAAGTTCCTGTTCTTGTAATCCCAATGTGGCTCTGGAGGGATGTCGTGCGCCACATGCGTCTTTTGCCAGCCTTGCTTACCTTTGCGTTTACGCTCAGTGCTCTGGCGGACCAAATCACTTTGCACAACGGGGATCGCCTGAGCGGGACTATCCTCAAGTCTGACGAGAAGAACGTTGTCATCAAAACCGATTACGCCGGGGAGGTCACGGTTAAGTGGGAAGCCGTGCAGGGAATCACCTCCACTGAAGAGCTTCATGTGAAACTGAAGGATGGCAACACGGTCGTCGGTCCAGTAAAGACTAGCGATGGAAAGTTTGAGGTCGCAACCAAGAGCGCCGGGCTCGTCGAGGTCGCAAAAGAGAACGTCGCCGGCATGCGCAATAAGATTGAGGAGGCGGCATTCGAAAAGACACAGCATCCTGGCATGCTCGAGGGTTGGAACGGTGGCTTGAATCTGGGGTTCGCCCTCACTCGCGGCAACAGTCAAACCAAAAATCTCGCATTGGCGTTTACGGCTACTCGCACCGGACTGCACGACAAGCTTGGAATGTACGCCAATTCAATTTATGCAACCAATGATGTACCTGGGGCGATTCCCAGCACCACTGCCAATACCATTCAAGGCGGCATTCGCTACGATCACGACCTCACCCCACGTCTGTTCGGCTTCATGAATGCTGATTTTATGACTGACGATCTCCAGAGCCTGGATTTGCGCTCGGTTTTCGGAGGTGGCCCGGGCCTTCACGTAATCAAGCGGGAAGCCACTACGCTGGACTTTTTAGGCGGCGCGAACTACACGCGAGAGAGGTATTCTCTTTTCACCCGGAACTTTGCCGCTGCAACCGTGGGCGAAGAGTTTATGCACAAAGTGCACGCCAGCACAGTTATCAAACAGAAGCTCTATTTCTTTCCCGACTTGAGCAATACCGGCGAGTACCGTGCCACGTTCGACTTTGGCACGGTGACCAAAATCAGCAAATGGCTAGGCTGGCAGAATGCCTTCGGCGACATTTTTGTGACTAATCCGCCCGCGGGTAAAAAGCAAAATGACATTGTCCTGACCACGGGACTGAACATAACGTTTACCCACCAGGGCGACTGACGAACCTTTAACACTGCTGCAAACGGCGTGTCGGTTGTTGTTCAAAAGAGGTGTCGTCGTACAAGAATGATTCCATGGACGAAGGGCGCTCGCGCGCGCACCGGCCAGCGAGCTAATGAGCAACTCGAAAAGACGAGCTCGGAGACTTCTCTCGGCAGTAGCGGTGTAGCGCTTCCGCCGTCCTGCGAAAGCGAGAGCGCGCGCGGGCGGGCCCGGCCAGGTCCGGGGTGGTGGTGAGGTCCGGGGAGGGGGGCAACAACTCTCCCTCTATGTATAACCCCACGAGTAATTTGACGGGGTGAGAACATAACGGGATGGAATATGCACCCCTGAGCTGTGCTGCATCGGGACGAGTTCAAATTACGCGA
>QIAS01000090.1 GCA_003225615.1 Acidobacteriota bacterium
TAAGCCTGGTCGGAAAGCAACCGGTCGAGAAAACGGAAGCTGGCCGGCACTCCCGTCTTGCCATTGAAGACCCAAACATTTTGCTCAGCGAAGCGGCGCACTTCCTCAGAGCTGTTATAAAGATTTCGCAGCCGCTCTTTTATTGCAGTGATGCTGAGCCTGCGTTCCCCGGCCTTCTCCACCAGAAGCGAAGCCCGTTCCGGCAACCGGTCAATCGCACTGAGAATGCCTTCGAACTCCTGAAAAGCAGGAGCCTCGGGAGTTAAATTCTGTTTCAGCTTGTCGAGCCTGTGCTCCAGAATCTGCCGATAGCCTTTTGGTGCAACCGGCAACTTGGTATCGAAGTAACGAACAAAAAATCCGCCATCTTCGAAGGCCAGCGTCAGTTGCCGGTTTTCCAGCGCCTCGGCATACGCCGTTCCCAGAAGAGGCAAAAGGATTCTGTTATCCAGAAATCGGCTGGGAGGATGCCAGTCCACATCGAAATACGCCCCGTAAGCCGATCCCGGCCCTTCCTCCAGCATATCCATCCACCACGGATTTTCGCTGCTCGCCGCCATGTGGTTCGGCACGATGTCCAGCAGAAGCCCCATGCCGTGCGCCTGCAACTGGCGCGAAAGATTGTCAAATTCTTCTTCGGTTCCAAGTTCGGGGTTAAGGCGGGTAGGATCGGTTACGTCGTAACCATGCGTGCTGCCCCGGCGCGCCTGCAGAATAGGAGAGGCATAGAGGTCGGAAACGCCGAGGTCCTTGAGGTAAGGAACCAGCCCCCGAGCGTCTTCAAAACGCATCCCCTGATGAAATTGCAGCCGATACACCGCGACGGGAATTCTCGGCGGCATTATCCGACTCGCAGACGGAGCTTATCGGCCAATGCATTAAAGTGTTCGAGCCACGTTTTGGCCTGCTCATCGCCCTGTTCCGCCCGCGCCCGGTGATCGCTGTAGACGCCATCCATGTTTTGCGCATACAGATTTTGCACTTCCCAAAGATTGACCGGGAACGGCATGGAAGAAGCCATGTTGACCGCGCCCTCAAGTTGCTCCAGGCGGTTCAAATCCGCCGGTGCCGCGCCAAAAGCGGCCGCCGCGAGCTCAGCCTTCTTCCGTAACACAAATTCCAGCGTCTGGCCGTCCAGAGGAACCTTCATGATGTTCGCTTCATTCAATAAGCTCTGGATGCGATTCATGTCCGGATTATCCGACTCCAGTTCCTTACGAATCTGGCTGTTGATGGCAAACTCCCCCATGAGGTGGAATATGCGCGGCTGCGGCATGCCCGCATCCGCCAGAAAACGCATAAGCGGTACATGTTGTTCAAAGATTCTGCGGTTGGCCGCTTCCACTTCTCGCAGCGTGGTATCCAGAATCAGGCTGACAATGCGATTCTGCTCGTCGCGGAACAGCGACTTCAGTGAGTAGATGTTCTTTCCATAATTCTTATCCAATACTCGGATCACTTCTGTAGTATCCGCACGCGAGAACGCGTCCATCAGCTCTTTCTTCGTTTCAGCATAGGCCTGCTCATTATCGAACTGCCGCACTCCTCCAGCCACGTTGTGCCCGCCAAGATAAACCACCCCGAAGCTGAGCACGGCCGACTCTCTGGTAATCAGCGACGTGAAGCGCGCTCTCCCCACGGCCAGCTTCAGTCTGCCGGCCTCCTCAATCGTGTAGTCATCCCGCGCCACGCTGTAGCAATAGATGTGTGCCTGATCGGGATAAGACTGGAACATGGAACTGATGGCGTAATGCGCCGCGACTTTTTCCAGATCCACAATCGCCGGTTTGACGAACTTCTCATAGATCAGAGCGCCGTCCCCGTGCTCCGGAACATTGCTCTTAGCCTGCGCCAGTCTTTCGAGAAAACCGGGTTCCACCGACCCCTCAAACAGCGCGTCGGCCAGTTGCACGGCCCTGCCCGCATATTCGATGACCTGCACCGTCTCAATTCCCGAAAGTTCATCAAAGAACCAGCCGCAGCTCGTGTACATCAGCATGGCATAGCGCTGCATCTCGAGAAGCTTCAGCGCGGTGACCTTCTCCGGTTCGCTCAACTCCCGGACGGCATGTTGCTGGAAGAAGCGCCCCAGGCTCTCCTCGGAGCGGTCGAGAATCACGTCAATGTAAGCATCTCGCGCCGCCCACGGATCCTTTAGCAACGAGCGTGCCTTCTCTTCGTACTTTGATGCCAGAGTATCGCGCAACCAATCTAAGCCTTGTCGCAGTGGCTCGCGCCATTCCTGGTTCCATCCCGCATGCCCGCCGGTATTGCAACCGCAGTTGCTCTTCCAGCGCTCTACGCCGTGCACGCAGCTCCAG
>QIAS01000091.1 GCA_003225615.1 Acidobacteriota bacterium
TGCCCAGCACCCGCGCTTCGCTTTCCATAATCTGCCGCACGGGCCGCACTTCTGCTCCCGGAAGTGCCTGCGCCAGTCGCCGCATGGCCGCACTTACCTCTTCCGGCGAACCGCTGGCCGCAACTTCAATCGTCGACGGCTGCACGCCGGTCCAGGCGATAAAATCGCCCAACGATAAATAGATGCGGCTATCCTCCGCGCCGCCCGTCTGCAGCATTCCCGCCGGCCGCGCATGGATCGTGTGCCCTTGAAAACTCAGTTCCAGAGGTTTGCCCTGGGCATTGACGGCAGCAGCCGCTCGGGTCCCGACCAGCGCCTCTTCCGCGGCAGAAGGCCAGGAGGTCACCGACCACCACCGATTCAAATTCCGCACCAGCTCAAAATCCGTCCCCGCCACCACGACCGATTGGCCATCACTAGTGCGTGCCACAATGTAGGCAAAG
>QIAS01000092.1 GCA_003225615.1 Acidobacteriota bacterium
TGCCGACGCCGCCCGCCCCCGCCGCAGCACCGCTGCCCGCACCAGCATGCGCAGCAACATGGATTGATGCGGCGAGCCAGCCCGACGATTGAGTACGGCCTGAGTAGTTTCGAATTCGCGGGGCAGGGAACTCATCCCTCACCTCGCAGCGCGAAGACCGGATCAAAACGCACCGCGCGCCGGATCGCGGCTGCACTACCGGCAAAAGTTACAAACACGGCAATCGCCAGAATCACGGGGAAGAGCACCGGCTGAATCGTAATCTGCGAATCGAATATCGACCGCCCGATCTGCCGCGCCAGTAAAGCTCCGGCACCAAATCCCACAACCCCGCCAATGATCGCCAGCAGCGTGGCTTCGGCAAAAAACAGCGCCGCAACCGAAACGTTCCCCGCACCCAAAGCCTTCATCAATCCCACTTCGCCTCGCCGCTCGAAAATCGCCGTCGCCATTGCCGCGGAAACCGCCAGCGCCGAGGCAAACAACGCCGCCAATGTCACCAGAAGCATTAATCCCTTGATGCGCGAAAGCACCGTGCCCTCAGTCTGCTCCACCTGGCGAATCTGCTCCGCATGCGAATGCGGAATCGCCTCCTGCAGCTGGTAAGAAATTGATTGCACATAAGGCGAGCAGTACCAGCGATCATACATCTCCGGATTCATCGTCTTGGGATCGCGCCGCGCCAGCGCGTCTTCCGGCTTGGTCAGCGCACTCACGTACACGCGGCGCACCGCCCCGGGCTTACCCAGAATCTGCTGCGCCAGCCCCAGCGGCGCCACAACTTCTTCGTCCTCAACATCGCCCGTTGAAAGAATTCCCGCCACTCGGTGCGGCGTGCCTTGGATATCGATCCGATCGCCCGGCTTGCGTCCCATGCGGCTCGCCAGCCGCTCCCCCAGCAACACATCCTGCGAATTGTCCGCCGGCCACTGCCCGTCAACTCTCCACCAGCCATGCGTCGCGCGGACGCCACTGACGAAATCGTCTTTGCCGAAGCGCAGTGGTTTGGAAAAGTAAGTACCGAGCAGAATGACGGGCTTCGCCTCACCTGTAGAGACGCCTCTCGCCGCATCTCGGATGCTGACCGTCACCGGAAGCATCGGCGAGAATCCCACAATATTGTGTTGCCAGAAAGTTCCTTTAATCTTAGGAAGGTCCGCCTCGTTAAGGAAAGCGCCGTCGCTCGGAGGCTTCAGGTTAACCCCGCCGATTTCCAGGTCGAGTGTATCTTCCTGCGGCGAGACGACCAGGTTGGCGCGATAAGTACGCAGCTCGCGATTGATCTTATCTCCGACGTCGGTCGCCACAGCAATCATCGCCGTAGCCACCGCTACGCCCAGCGTCACCGCCACTCCGGCCAGCAGCTTGCGCCGCTTCTGCCGCCGAAAGGACTCGTAGACCAGGCGCACGAACATGCTATTTGGGTTCGAAGTAGCGGGTGCCGGCCGCCACATCCGCCTCCGCAATGATGACCGCGTCCGCCGTGACCGAGGCGTGCAAGGGAATGGGATTGCATCCTCCGGCCATGCCTACGGATTGCCCGTTGATGGGTGCCGCACAGTTCTTGCACACCACCCCGTTCGGTCCCTTGTAGAAGCCCACCGGCCC
>QIAS01000177.1:0-200 GCA_003225615.1 Acidobacteriota bacterium
CCGATCGACCTTTATGTTTCGCCGCGTCATCCATTTCATGTGCGCCTCACGTGATGCCGTGATACAGGCCCTCGATCAGATCGATTCCCCGGCTCAGCAGTTCATCGTCGCTGAGAGATTGCCGCTCCCAGCCGGTGAGCACCTGATCCAGGGCCAGTCCTTCATCGCGCCCAAATTTTTCATCGCCCAAATCTGCGTCG
>QIAS01000177.1:289-3209 GCA_003225615.1 Acidobacteriota bacterium
TCAAACGGAACAGCATCGGGATGATCAGCGGGGTCATTGCCGAAGGCAAAGCGCGCCTTGGGATCGATGAATCGCCGAATCAGCCAGGCGCATGAGACGCGATCAATGCCTGGGCGAGGTCGGGTAATCCAAACCCGGTTCCGGTACTCGCGGTTCTTGGCTGCGCCGTTTCGAACTTTAGTTGGAATATCGGGCTCGTCCACCCGTGCCAGGAGGGCTTCTACTCGCTGCCCGTGCGGACTCTCAAAAAACTCAATCGCGCGAATCTCCTGAAAACGCCGCCGCAGTCGGCTCACCCGTCCATTCGACCTCTGCGCCGCACGAAGGGTTAGCACTTTCCGCAATTCGCGCGCGAGGCCCTCGTAATCGCGCGAGCGCGCGTCCACGAAGAGCTGCTTCATTTGTTCAGCCGGCAAATCGTCAAAAGCCTGCACCTGCACCAATGAGGCCTGCCCCTTGTAATTGCGAATCGCCGTCGCCAACCATTCCAGCTTTTCCTGGTTGGGCGGCGTATTGGGCAGCACGTAGCCGGAACTGCGCAGGGCCAACGCCCCATAGCGCTGGAGCTTCCGCCACACTTCGACGCGCTGGCTCGGCCGGGTGGAAGGCAAGCTGAATACCAGCAAGAGCCATGGAGTTTTCTGCGCGGCCTGAGTAGTTACAGCCATTGCATTAATGTTACATATATAACATGAAAGGGACAAGCGGCGGTTCTGAGGCACAAAGGCTGGATAGGATTCCTAAGTGGGAAGTGGCACAGCTCGCGGAGGCAACAACCAGCTCTCAACAACTCGCTAGTTGCATTTTGCGACGCTTACTCGGACTTCGTTCAATCACTTCACCCAAGCCAGCCAGGCCCACCCTATAATCAGCGTCGCCACCGTAATCGGCAGTCCCACGCGGAAATAATCCCGAAACCCGATCTCCACCTCTGGCTTGGCCGTTTCGACAACAATGATGTTGGCCACTGACCCGGTAATCGTGAGATTGCCCGCCAGGGTTGAAGCCATGGCCAAAACCAACCACGCAGTATGCGGATCGGCGAAGCCCGGCACCAACGACTTCAGCAGCATCACAGCAGGCACATTGCTCACAATATTGCTGAGAATCGCGGTCACCACGGTGAACACAGCGACGTGCTGAAGATTCCAGTGGTGAGCGAAATCAAGCAGCCCTTGCACGATCCCGGCGTTTTCCGCTCCACCCACGATCACGAACAGGCCGACGAAGAAGACCAGCAGTCCCCAGTCGACCTGCTCGTACAGCTTATGGGGATCAATCGTGCGTGTGATCAGCAGGACGGCAGCGCCGAGGGCAGCCATTTGCGCGGGTGGCACGCCCATAAAAAATCCCACAAGGACAGCAGTGACCACAATGGCCGGCTTGGTAAGACGCGAAGCATCCAGCGCCGGCAACGGAATCACTTCCGCGTCTACGAGCTGCGGCGCCGCCGCGCGCATATGCAACCAGTGCAGCACCGCCCAATCAATCAGTAGTCCCATGAGCGCTACCGGCGCCAAATGCTCCAGGAAATCACGGTATTTAATTCCCGAGAAGGAGCCGATCAGCATGTTCTGCGGATTGCCGGTGATGGTGGCTACACTTCCGATATTCGAGGCTGTCGCCACCGCAAGCAGGTAGGGCAACGGTGCGACTTTCATCCGGCGTGTAATGCTGAGAACAAAGGGCACCATCACCAGGCAAACAATGTCGTTCACAAAAAATGCAGAAAGAAAACCGCAAGTGAAGATGACCGCAGGAAGAAGGTGCCCGGGCCTCATTCGACGCAGCACCACCTCGGCAGTCCACTCGAAGAAGCCAACCAGTTGCAGGTTTCCGACAATCAGCATCATCGAAAACAGCAAAACAATGGTGCCGAAATCAATGAACTGCACTGCCTCCCGCGGTGGCACAATCCGGAAGGCCACTATTCCTACAGCGCCGATGATCGCAGCGCCGGTGCGGTCAACCTTGAGGCCGGGAAATTTCCCGATGGCAAAAACGATGTAGCTGGCCAGGAAAATGGCGTAACCCGCGGCCAAGCGGGCCTCGGATAATGCGGCCGGTGGAAGCGAAGGAGCCAGCAAGCCCAGCAGAATAGCAGGTGAATCCCTTTACCTTAGCGAGAAAAATCGGGTGGATGGGGTGCACTTTGATACGCGGCTATTTTTCTCACAGATACCACCATTCGCGAAATGTTCCACGTGGAACATTCCGCCCGTTTGCTCCTGCAGAGTACATCCAAAACTAAGACCCCGGGGGGCCAACCCCATAAGCGCTAACTTAAGGGCCTATTGTTTCCGAGTAGTCCGTAATCCGGGGCCAATAGAGGATTGCCCTGTTGCCAGGATAAATTGCTATTAAGAATGCGCTAAACTCAGCTCGCGCTTCTTCTATTCTCGATTTGGAGAGCTAAGAGGATGAGATTTCGTTTTCTACACGAAATTACCAGCCGAGCCATTTTGGCTGTGCTGTTCTCGCTTTCTTCAGCATCGGCGATGACTCCCAGCGAGTCGCGTGGCTGGCAGGAAGACCTCCGCTTCATGGCAAAGCAGATGGAAGAGAAGCACAAGAACCTCTATCACTCAATTTCCGCGCAGGAGTTTGCCGCCAGGATCGCGACACTCAACGCCAGAATTCCATCGCTTACTAGGGCACAGGTGATCGTGGAAATGGCGAGAATTGTCGCTGCGGTCGGTGACGGCCACACAAACATTTACCCGACGCGTGACGCAAAAATTGGCTTCCATACGCTGCCGGTGACGTTCACATTTTTCGGTTCCGAGCTTTATGTGCGAGCAATGCAGGAGGCGCATCGACGGCTACTCGGCGCACGGGTGCTGCATATCGGAAACCTGGATGTCGACCACGCCTATGCGGCTGTCAAGACCATGATCGGAAACGACAACGATGGTGGTGC
>QIAS01000177.1:3218-3775 GCA_003225615.1 Acidobacteriota bacterium
CTCAGTATCTTCTCGCCATCCCTGAAGTCTTGGCGGCGCTGCATATTACGTCCCGAGTTGAGGATGTGCCGCTCACTTTAGAGACGACCGAGGGGCAAGTGCAAATGACATTGCATCCATTCGCGCCTGTGGAAGTTATCTCCGGGGATACGTCAACGCTCTTCTACCCGCGTAAGGAATGGATCGATGCGCGCGATTCGTCTTCTGGTTCTGACCCCGTGTGGCTTCGTGAAATCGATGTGCCGTTCCACTTTGAACACCTCGGAAACCTTCTTTACGTACAGATCAACAAAGTCGGCGATGGTTCTGACGAAACACTGGCTCACTTTGCCCAGCGTCTTCACGACGAGATTTCCGCTACAAATCCAGCTAAAGTTGCAATCGACTTGCGCCAAAACCGAGGAGGCGACGGCACACTTATCGTACCGCTGGTCCGCTGCGTCATTCAGTCGCAGAGCATTGATCGTCCCGGCCATCTCTTTGGGATCATCGGTCCTGCAACGTTCTCGGCCGCGCAGATGCTCACAGACGCATTAGAACGATATACAAATATCACT
>QIAS01000178.1 GCA_003225615.1 Acidobacteriota bacterium
TTCAGCCCGCGTGCCGTATCCCGCAGCACGACGAGTAGGACGTCGCCGGGGTTGTATAAGAGCACGTCTGAAGTGATTTTGAATGTCTGAGCATTCCGCATTAGTGGACTGGGTGGGCCAGTAGGGGTTCCACTCTTGGTGATAAACGCGCGATTTACGTACTCGATGGCTCCGCCGCAAGCAGCATTATTGCCCAGCCCCGTGTTCTGGTTTTCGGACAGACTATCGATGGTTAAGGCCGAACACCAGCGGGTTTCACAGCCGAAGAACCAGCCGGGCGGATAGAACTGCATCTCCATGAACGCGGTGCCTGGGTGCTTTCCCATGTAATCGGGCGCAGTCGAAACTGTGCCATCGAAGATGTTCAGATCGCTATCGGGTGTGCAGAGAATATTTGGACCGACCGAAGAGCCTCCAGGATTCGGGGCTGACTGATCATCGCACACGGCCATCCCAAACCAGAAAGCCGGGTGGAGCTGAAAATTGAAAGTGCCGCCGGTTCCATCTTGTTTCGGCAGTGTCGGGGGATCGTTCGGCAATTGCATCCGGTAAACCATGGTGTTGCCCGAACCTGCAACAGCCGAATAGAAAAGAACGGAAGGCTCGTCGTGGCCGGTGTATGCGCCATGGTATCCGATAGGCTGGTATACCTCGGCGCATAGGATACCGGTAGGGTCATCGCAGGAAAATGTTTTCTGTTGAAAAGACCCGCCCCCCTGGGCAAGAGCAACAGATGCGAAGAGCAAGAGAATCCCGTAGCTGGTGATCGCCTTATGCATGTGAATCACTCCTGTTTGTTTCGTACTGCGAAGCGGTTCCACTTTCCGTTCGCAAGCGTCAACTCGGTATCGAAGGCACAAATGTACCTTTTAGGATTGGTGTCGCATATCAAGTAGAACGGGAGCCTGGGTCCGGATACTCTGCTTGAAGCAAATGGACTCTACTCACACCCGCGAACATCGTAAATACAGCATGTACCGTATCCTCCCTTAGTCGGGAGCCCGACGGGAATCAGGATTCAACAAATGTTTACTGTTGAATTACTATGACATCCGCATTCCGCTTTATTGAGGGGTCTTGAGTGGAATCGCCTGTGGCTGATGAAAAACTCCATCTTCCTCCCAAACAGTCAGAATTTCGGGGATACAAAATGCCTAGAAAACCGAGAAAATCGGCGGTGGACAGACACTCTTCTCGCTTCTGCCAGACGCAGACACGGCGACTGAGAGCATCATCACAAATCCGGCCGAGCGCAGCGCTATGGAGCGTGATTATACGGCACCCGTTGGACAATACAGGTAGCTGTTGTGACGTCGCGATTTCACCAGCAACCGCTAAGCAGGCAATTTATGAGATATGTTTAGCTTAACCAGTCAAACGATCTGCTTACGGCCCGCTTCCATGAGCGGTACATCTCTTCGCGCTTATGGGGTTGCAGATTAGGCTTCCAGGTGCGGTCTACTGTCCAGTTGGCCCGCAATTCGTCTACATCTTTGAAATAGGCCACTGCTAGACCGGCAGCGTAAGCGGCGCCCAGGGCGGTAGTGGCGTCTTTGGTGACCGGACGCACCACTGGCCGGTTCAGAATGTCGGACTGGAATTGCATCAGGAGATCGTTCTCGACCATACCGCCGTCGACCCGCAGCACGTCAAGTTCGATACCCGAATCCTTCTCCATGGCTTCCACCACGTCGCGCGTCTGGAATGCGGTGGCTTCCAGGACAGCTCTGGCCAGGTGTCCTTTATTTGCATAACGCGTAAGTCCGGCAATAAGACCGCGGGCGTTATCTTTCCAATATGGGGCGTAGAGACCGGAAAAGGCGGGTACGAAATAGACTCCGCCGTTGTCTTCGACGCTTTCGGCGAGGGACTCGATGTCGGAACTTTTCTGGATGAGGCCCAGATTATCGCGCAGCCATTGCACAAGCGCGCCTGTGATTGCGATGCTTCCTTCCAGGGCATAGCACGCAGGCTGTTGTCCAAATTTGTAGGCGACGGTAGTCAGCAAGCCGCACTTGGAATCTACCGGGCGAGTTCCGGTGTTCATCAGCAGAAAACATCCGGTACCGTAGGTGTTCTTGGCTTGGCCGGGGTGGAAGCAAGTTTGTCCTACGAGCGCGGCTTGCTGATCGCCCAGAATGCCGCTGATTGGAACGCCTTTTAGGGCACCTTCGTTGGCATAACCGTAGACTTCGCTGCTCGATCGAATGCGCGGCAGCATGGCTTGGGGGATGGCAAACGCGTCAAGGATTTCCTTGTCCCACGATAAGCTCTGCAAGTTCATTAACTGGGTGCGGCTGGCATTGGTGACATCGGTGATGTGAATGCCTCCGCCGGCGGCCCCGGTGAGTTGCCAGATAAGGAAAGTATCGATGTTGCCGAAGAGCAGATTACCCGTTTCGGCTTGCTTGCGCGCTTCCGGGAAATTCTCCAGAATCCAGCGAATTTTCAGCGCGCTGAAGTACGTGGAGAGGGGGAGGCCTGTTTTCGCGCGGAAGCGATCCTGTCCGCCGGCACGGGCAAATTCCGCCACGTCGTTTGCCACGCGGGTATCCTGCCAGACCAGAGCATTGGTCACGGGCTTTCCGGTTTTACGATTCCACAGAACGGTAGTCTCGCGCTGGTTGGTGATGCCGATTGCGGCCAGATCAGAGGAATGCAGGCCGCCGCGCTGCATGGCTTCGACAATTACCTCCTGGGTGGCGCGCCAAATCTCGTTCGGGTCATGCTCTACCCGGCCGGGTTGCGGATAAATCTGCCCGTGTTCTTTCTGCGCC
>QIAS01000179.1 GCA_003225615.1 Acidobacteriota bacterium
GACCGCTTTACCAGCTTTGCAAACGGATTGTCGACTTTGCGCTGAGTGCTGTTCTGTTTGTGATACTCGCCCCAGTCTGGCTGGTCTTGGCGCTACTGATCAAGCTTGATTCCAAAGGCCCGGTGTTTTTCGTTCAACCTGCGTTGGGCTACAAGGAAAGAGAATTTCTGCTTTACAAATTCCGCAGCATGTTCCCGAACTCGCAGCAGTCCAATCACTTCGCAGACGTTGAACGAAACTTTCATCGAAGTGAACCAACCGGCGCGGACTCAAAAGGACCCATTTTTAAAACTGCGCTCACGGATAAAAGTCGAATTACGCGCGTAGGCCGATTCCTGCGCCGCACCAGTCTTGACGAACTCCCGCAGATTTGGAATGTCTTGCGTGGAGACATGAGTTTCGTTGGACCCAGGCCGGCTTTACCGTATGAAGCTCGCCTTTATAAAGAATGGCAAAAACAGCGTTTCCTGGTCAGACCCGGCCTGACTGGGTTGTACCAGGTGACCGCAAGAAATCGAGTCCCCATCGATGAGATGATTCACCTGGATCTCGAATACATACGTCGGCAATCGCTGTGGCTGGATTTCAAAATTCTATTAAAAACCCCGGCAGCTATGCTGTCCGGGCTCTAACACCGTCCGCTCGAGGAGCGACTTTGGTTCGTCTTGGCATCATCGGTTGCGGCTATTGGGGGCCGAATCTGGTCCGAACCTTTAGCGAAATCGAAGGCGTAGAACTTGTCCGCGTTAGCGACCTGCGACCAGGACGCCGACAATTCATCGCCCAGCGTTATCCTTCGCTGCAAACCGCTGCCGATGCGACTGATGTACTGTCGGATGCTTCCATTGACGCGGTGATTATCGCAACTCCGCCAGACACCCATTGCGCGCTCGCATTGGAGGCTCTCAATCGAGGTAAGCACGTCTTGGTGGAAAAGCCCTTAGCCACCAATACTGCAGACGCCGGAAGAATTGTAGAACTGGCTGCTCGCACGCAGCGAACTTTGATGGTCGGTCACTTGTTCCTTTATGCTCCAGCGGTCATGCAGATCAATTCCCTGCTTCGCGAGGGTGAGCTGGGAGCCATCTACTGCATCTCCAGTATGCGCTGCAATCTCGGACCGCCCAACACGCAGGTCGATGTCCTCTGGGATCTCGCGCCGCACGACATCTCCATGATCCTGCACCTAATGGATGACGCCCCGACCGAAGTGAACGCCTATGGCGCAAGTTTCACCAATACCCGCTTTGCCGAAACTGTTTTTATTACCCTCCGCTTCGCTGATGGCCGCATTGCCCACATTCACGTAAGTTGGCTGACCCCTGCCAAGACCCGCCTCATGCAGATTATTGGCAGCAAGCGAGTGGTGGTCTACGATGACATGCAGCCAGTACAAAAAGTGCAGGTCTTTGATCCCGGTATCGACAATCGGGTGAACGCAAGCGACAAAGATTCGACTGCACTGGGCTTTGCCCCCGGAGGCATTTGGATTCCACCGCTCAAGAGCTACGAGCCGCTCCGAGCCGAGTGTGAGGACTTCGTCACCAGCATCCGCACCGGACGGCCGCCACTGAGCAATGGCCCAAAGGCGCTCGAAGTAGTCCGCGTGCTCGAAGCCGCATCAAGGTCTCTGCTTCAGGGCGGCCATAGCGTTTACACAGGTGCGCAGTCGGAAGCCACTCCCGTGGAAGTAGCAAGATGAATGACCGCGAGATTTTCATCCATCCCCAAGCCATTGTAGAAACCTCTCTGATCGGCGAGGGCACCCGTGTATGGCCCTTCACTCACGTGCTGAAAGGTGCACGCCTGGGCAAAAATTGCAATGTCGGCGAGCAATGCTATATCGAATCGGACGTCATCGTCGGTGATGATGTCGTAATCAAGAACGGAGTGTCTCTGTGGGAAGGGGTCAGGATCGAGGATCGCGTTTTTCTCGGACCAGGTTGCGTTTTTACTAACGACCTGGTTCCCCGCAGCAAGCTCTTTAAGCCGCGTGCGTCCACACTGGTGCGAGAGGGGGCCAGCATCGGCGCAAATGCCACGATTCTGTGTGGTCTCGAAATCGGCGTTTACGCGCTCGTAGCCGCCGGTGCAGTGGTCACGCGCAACGTTCCTGATTTCGCCCTGGTGGTTGGAAATCCCGCGCGCCTGCGCGGATTTGTTTGTCGCTGCGGGAATCATTTAGATTTCAATTCTCAACCGGAGGCGCTCTGTGACTGCGGCTCACGTTATTTCAAAGAAAAAAACAATGCCGTCTACCTCATGTCGGAAGCGTGCGTGGAAAAAAACAAATAACAAGAGAATTTTGATTTGAGCCTGGAGAAACAATCTTGAAAGCACTGGTAAGCGGCGGCGCAGGCTTCATCGGTTCTCACCTGGTGGATGCTCTATTGCAACGCAATTGGGAAGTTACTGTGCTTGACAGCCTGGAGTCCCGGGTGCATGGACCTGCGCCAAAGCCGACCCTCCCGCCGGGTGTGGAATTCCTACGCGCCGATGTCCGCGACAAGACCGCATGGGAGAAAGCTCTGGAAGGCGTCGAGGTGGTTTTTCATCAGGCCGCCTACCAGGACTACATGACCGATTACAGTACCTTCTTCCATTCGAACGTCGTCGGTACCGCCTTGCTGTTCGAGGTGATTCGCCAGCGTCACCTCCAAATTCGCAAGGTCGTTGTCGCTTCCTCTCAGGCTGTCTATGGCGAGGGCCAGTATCAATGCGGCGCCCACGGCGTTGTCTTGCCCTTGGCACGCACCAACCGGCAGATGCAGAAGGGCGACTGGGAGGTCCGCTGTCCTCAATGTCAGCAAACCGTGCAGCCGCTGCTCCTGCGCGAGGATTTTCCTAAT
>QIAS01000180.1:0-1313 GCA_003225615.1 Acidobacteriota bacterium
CATTAGAGCCTCCACGTTGATGCTCAAAGAACCTTCATTTGTAAAAGACTGGTAATGTTAACTCTTAGTCCGTACTTGCGCGAATCCCAGGTCGGCATTTAAGCACCTGTACCTTGCACTTGCGAATTCCAACCTTGCATTTAGGTAGCCTCGTACCTTGCATCTGCGCGAACCGTCAACCTTGCATCCACCCAGCCGCGTAGAGGCGGAAGAAGATAGCCCCGGGCGTAAGCCCGGGGTAGACAAGCCCTGCGACCGAGCCCGGACGGGCGGCGCACGCCGGCCCGGCACGTAAGTGCCGGCCGTGTGTTGCAACAGCATTTGCGCGCCCAGGGTGGCGCAGCGGTTTAGCGCTGCATGACAGCTTTTCTTGCGAAATCGGCCTTAGCCGCTGAGGTATGCCGGAACTCCCACTGCAAAAATCCAACCCCGCGACCCAGTCCCGAAGGGTCGGCCCCCCGCGGCCTACCTGCCAACCAAAAACGTCAGCGCCGCTGGAAGCCGCCCCGCCCACGCCTCCTCGCTATGACCAGCTCCCTCCTGCACCCGCATCCGCAACCGTTCCTGCCCCAATCAGGCTCGCCGCAAAACTTTCTCAAGCTCCCGCACATCCTCCACGATCTCCCGATCCTTCTCCTCCCGCCCAGCCTCCCGCGTCCCTACGCCCAAAAAAATCCGCATGGGCCACTCCCGCACCCGTCGGCTCTCCCGCAATAACTGCCGGTTCGAAATATCCAAAGACGGGCTCTCCGTCAGCACCCGCCCAAATACATACAATGCGGAGAATCAACTGACGCCGGCGGGCGGAGTCCCGTACACTTACGACGGAAAACGCTTGCGAACAATGAAATCGTCAGCTGCACTCTCTTGGCCGGCCACGAATGGCCGGGTTCTTGCCCACTCCGCTGCTGCGTGCTCTGCTCAAAGGTCGAAGTGCTGAGAATAACGGGGCGCTAACGATATGGATTCCCAATCCAAGACGAACATACCAAGGTTGACAGCAGTAGTTTTGTTTTCGGCTCTGGCGTGTATTGCTTTGCTCTTCCTAGCTCGTAATCCGGGAAGAGTGCCGATTTTTTGGCTTAAAGTTGCCGCCGCTGTGGGCATTGTGGAAATGATTCTCGTCGGGTGGTGGGCCAAAAGAAAGAGCCGCCTTTCCTGGGGTTTGTCTCTGCTGCTGGTGGGCGGTTTAGTGGGCCTCACAGCAGGGTTTCTGCCGATTAGTCCAGGCTTCACGAATGTCTTGATGGATGTAGGTGCGGGGCTAATGGTTTTATCCTGGCTTAGCCGATTGGTGAAACTTCCCCTCCTTG